>NZ_JAILPX010000051.1 GCF_024699275.1 Selenomonas sp. | reverse complement strand
GCTTTGGTATAGTCGGTCATGGCTTTTGCCATATCTGCATCCCGGATAACGCTCTCTGCGGAAGTAACATTTTCATGGGCAGTGGTAATGTTGGCAGCGGTGTACTCCAAACGACTGCTCATGGCACCGATAAGTGTCTGCTGTTTCAATGCCCTGCCGATTGCCCGGTCAACAACGGTAATCGCAGAATTGGCCCGTTCCTGCGTCACAACGCTGAGTGTAGTGCCGTCAGACTTTCTTAGTCCCAATGCCTTGCAGCGCATATCGGCAAGCCCTGCCCGCAGCTGTTGGTTTGCCTTGGTACCCGTATGGAAAACCAGATTCTTCTCTGGTTCTGCATCGGCAGACTGTTTAGCCAGATAGCGCAGTATCATATAGCCGGCGGCATAAGCCTGGTCACCTGAGGCCGAAGACGAATTTTCCAAAACATTACGCAGTGTGGACGGAGCGGCTGCCAAACTGCTGATGGTGCTTTTACGAAAATCATCAATACCATGTACCACTTCCGCAGCCCCTTCCTTGATATACTTGGGCAGGCTGGAGAAATTCTCAATGTTGGCGGACATCAGGGCATGCACCATTTCATGCGCGATAGTGCGGTCAAGATAACCGGCTCCGCCAGAGGCATTGCCATTCCAATCGTTCATATCCATAGACGAGTAATAATCCATATTGATGGTCAAGCTAAGCCCTGTGGTCACTCCGCCTGAAATACTGCTGGTGACAAAGGCCAACGTCCCATTTTGGCCATTGTTGGCCAAAATTACATCCATTGTGCGGACAGAAGTGCCTTTCTCCCAAAAATTCAATGCGTACGATTCATCAATAAGATCCATGCAGTTTTGCAGCCACGGGTTGTCCAAAGCTCCTAAAATTGCTCTTTCCACATCGGAATTAACAGAAGCCGGCCATTTCACCGTCAGGCCGCGAATACGGGAAGTTCCCCCTGCCGGATTGCCACCATAAGGATATTCCTTTTCCGGCACAATGCTTTCGGCGGTCTTCACCACTTCGTTGCGTGCATCCTTCCCCGTAATCGCACCGGTATCATCATTATTCAAATCAATGCCGCAGGCTTCAAGTCCACTATTGGTAATATCGTTGATAAAACTGTCAATCAGGGATTTTTCGTTTTCGAACATGCCGCCGGAAACGTATTTTATAGCACCATCCAATGCTTCCTGTGCGGTGGTGTTGGCGTCATCCAAATAACTCATAAAGGAGGCCATGGCATCCCATGGATTGGCTGCAATTCCCCGCCCCTGGGTGCCATCCAAAAGGCGCTTGCCGTTAAAGGTCACGGAAGCGTTATCCTCAATTTGGGACATATATTGGTTAAGTTCCTTTTGAATGGTTGCACGGTCATCATCTGTATTCGTATCGTTGGCGGCATCAATGGCTTTTTCCTTAAAGGATTTCAATATATCCACAGTGGAGGACACGGCCCCTTCTGCTGTTTTGAGCAAGCTGACCGCATTCTGGGTATTGGCATTGGCAGCTTCCAGCCCGCGCAGCTGCACCCGCATGCGCTCGCTGATGGAATAGCCTGAGGCATCATCTGCAGCATTATTTATTTTCTGTCCAGAAGCTGCTTTTTCCAGGGCTTTGGACAGCTTGTTATTATTTTTATTCAACTCTCCCAGTGCCATCTGGGCAGCCATATTGTTCTTAATCACCATTGCCATGATAAATCCTCCCTGAAAAGCACATTGCCTCCCCTATCTTCTTTGTCCTTATATTTATATCGTGCCAATTAAATACTTTCTTAAGGAGTATTTCAGCATATATCAAAAAAAGGCACAAGCCCCTAAGATAGGAACTTGTGCCTGAAAACATGCGTTTTTAATTATTTGCTCATAGCTTCCTGTACAGCTACAGCTACAGCTACGGTCATACCAACCATCGGGTTGTTACCAGCGCCGATGAGGCCCATCATGTCAACGTGTGCCGGTACGGAGGAGGAACCTGCGAACTGGGCATCGCCGTGCATACGGCCCATGGTATCGGTCATACCATAGGAAGCCGG
>NZ_JAILPX010000028.1 GCF_024699275.1 Selenomonas sp. | reverse complement strand
TGGTAATACTTTTCGCCGTCCCACTAAATGGCCCACAAGCAAATGTATGGACTTTTTAGCCACCTGCGCCGGGCAGGCCGGCGGCGCGTATGTTCATCTCCGTATCCAGTTCATGCCTTTTGTGGGCCAGTCCTCACTGCGTTCGGACAATCGTTCCAAGGCGAAAAGCATCACCACCTCCGTTCGCCCATTACCACGCATGAACGGAATACTATCAGCAGGAACTTCCCGAAAAACTGCAATTTGCTCATTTCTGTGCAATTTAGATTCAAATAGTACTGCGGAAATAAAATTGTATTCAATAATAAAAAAATAAAAACAGGATTTTTATCGGATGAAATCGAATAGGATATATTGTGTAACCTGTGGAGGTGATGCAGATGAAGCAGGAACAGGGAATTGTATTAGAAACCATAGGGGACCTGGCTAAGGTACGCATTGGCCGGCATGAAGAATGCGGCTCCTGCGGTGCTTGCGCCGGTGCGCAGCATGTGGTGGTTGATGCCGTAAATCCCCTTGGTGCGCAGGCAGGTCAGCGGGTGCGTTTTGCCTTTCGGGAAGAAAATGTGCTGACCGGGGCCTTTGTGGTTTTTATCCTGCCGTTGCTTTTTGGCGGCTTGGGTGCAGTGGTGGGCCACTGGTTAGCGCGCCTATTCGAACTGGAGGGAAATACCCCCTATATTCTGGGAGCAGTGTTTTTTTTCTTGCTGGCATTGGTACTGGTCAAACTCTTTGACCGGCGGGCGGCAAAGGAACAGGCATTAAAACCGGTGATTATCGAGATTTTGGATAAGCACCAGTCTTGATATATAAATATTTAGGAGAGTTTATAAGAGGTGATTTTATGTTCGGAAGCTTTCTGGGCGGTATTCATCCCCGGGATGGCAAGGAACTGGCCAAGGATAAGCCCATTGAAAATATGCCGGTGCCGGAAGAATTGGTGATTCCCATGGCACAGCATATCGGTGCGTCCTGTACCCCAACGGTAAAGGTTGGGGATATGGTTAAGCGTGGTCAGCTGATTGGCACCAGTCCAGCATTTATGCACGCGGATATCCATGCTCCCGTGTCCGGCAAGGTAGTCAAGATTGAGCCTCGTCCTCATTCGGGTATGGGCAATTGTCTGGCGGTGGTTATTGCCAATGATGGCAAGGATGAATGGGCGGATGGTTTGCCCTTGACCCGCAACTGGCAGACAATGGAAAATGAGGAAATCCTAAGTGCGATTCAGGGAGCAGGAATTGTGGGGATGGGAGGCGCAACTTTTCCGGCCCATATCAAGTTGAAACCCTCCAAGCCGGTGGATATTCTTATTTTGAACGGCGCGGAATGTGAACCCTATTTGACAGCTGATTATCGCTTGCTGCTGGAAGAAGGGGAAAAGGTCATTACCGGGATTCAAATCCTGCAGAAACTTTTAGCTGTAAAGCGGACGGTTATTGGTATTGAGGATAATAAACCAGAAGCCATTGCAGCTATGGAGAAGTTAGCCAAGGGGACGGGAATTGAAGTAGCGGCGCTGAAGACCAAGTACCCGCAAGGCGCTGAAAAAATGCTGATTAAGGTTATCTCCGGGCGGGAGGTTCCCATGGGGGGACTGCCCATGGATGTGGGCGCTGTGGTGCAGAATGTGGGTACCGTGGCGGCTATTGCTGATGCAGTGGAACATGGTCTGCCGCTTACTGAGCGGATTACCACGGTAACTGGAGATGCCATCAGGGAACCCAAAAATCTGCGGATACGCATAGGAACATCTTATCGGGCAGCTATAGATTATTGTGGCGGCTTTCAGGAGCAGCCTAAGAAGCTGATTGCCGGTGGTCCCATGATGGGCATGGCTCAGACGACTACAGCAGTGCCAGTGATGAAGGGATCTTCGGGGATTTTGGCCCTTACGGCCAAGCGGGTAGACCATGGACCGGAAATGAACTGCATTCGTTGTGGCAAATGCGTTAAAGCCTGTCCGATGGGACTGGTGCCCAGTATGTTGTCCATTTTGTCCGAGCGGCAGGCTTATGAGGCCTGTCGGGATGATTATGGTCTGATGAATTGTGTGGAATGCGGCTGTTGTACTTTTGTATGCCCAGCCAAGCGCAACATCGTCCAGTATATCAAGACCGCTAAGGGCGTAATCCGGACAGAGCAGATGAAGGCTAAGGCTGCTGCGGCGGCGAAAAAGGAGGCGGAAAAATGAGTGAAGAAGCAGTAAAACAGGAAGCAGCCAATGAGCTCTTTACGGTTTCCGTATCTCCGCATATCCGTGATGATGAAACCATCAGTCATATCATGTGGCAGGTCAATGCAGCGCTTATGCCCGCGGCACTATTTGCCATTTGGTGGTTTGGGATTCCCGCACTGATTAATATGGTTGTCGGCGTGGTCTTTGCCGTACTCGGCGAGTACGTATGGCAGAAATCCATGCATCAGCCCATTACCGCCTTTGATGGCAGTGCCTGTATTACGGGCCTGTTATTGGCCATGTCCATGTCGCCGGTTTTGCCCCCGTATATGGTGGCAATCGGTTCTCTGCTGGCCATTGTGGTGGCCAAACAGTCCATGGGGGGATTGGGGTTCAATATCTTCAACCCCGCTCATATTGGACGGGCGGCCTTGATGGTGTCCTGGCCGGTAGCCATGACCACCTGGACAAAGATGGCAGATGCAGCTGGTGGCGTGGATGCCATGACCAGTGCTACTCCCTTGAATATTCTCAAGATGCAGGGCTATGATGCCTTGGTTGCCACCTTTGGCAGTCAGTCGGATTTGTATTGGAATTTGTTCCTGGGAACTCGTAATGGTTCTTTGGGAGAAACCAGCACCTTGTTGTTGCTGTTGGGGGGCCTCTATTTAATTGTGAAGGGTTATGTGAACTGGCAGGTTCCCATGACCATGATTGCTACCGTAGCGTTGTTGACCTGGATTTTTGGACCGGCAGGATTATTTACCGGCGATCCGATTTTTCATGTGATGGCCGGTGGTTTGATGCTGGGCGCCTTTTTTATGGCCACCGATATGGTGACTATTCCCATGACCATCAAGGGCCAGCTGATTTTTGCGGTAGGAGCTGGCGCACTGACGGTATTGATTCGTCTGGTGGGGGGCTATCCGGAAGGGGTATGCTATTCCCTGCTGTTGATGAATGCCGTAACGCCTTTAATCGATCGCTTCTGTAAACCGCGGATTTTTGGGGCAGGAGGTGCAAAATAATGGCAAATAGTGAACATTCCACCTTCAAGATTGCCTTTAATCTGGCAGCGGCTTGTTTTATCTCGGGGATTGTCATTGGTTCCGTATATTTTGTGACGGCTCCTGTGGCAGCACAGAAGGCTGAGGAAATGAAGCAGGCATCCATGAAATCGCTTGTTCCTGATGCGGAACATTTTACTGAGGTTGCTGGTCATGATGGCTGGTTTGCTGCCGAACAGGGAGGTAAAGCCATTGCCTATATTGTACCTGGTGAGAGTAAGGGATATGGCGGTAAGATCAAGATGCTGGTGGCAGTGACAGCAGATGCCAAGGTCATAGATTTTTCCATCCTTGAACACAATGAAACGCCGGGGCTGGGGGATAACGCACAAAAACCTGCTTTTCGACAGATGTTTGCTGGGAAAGGTGCAGATAAACTGGAAGTAACCAAGGATCCCGGCAATAAAGAAAATATCCAAGCTATGACCGGGGCAACCATTTCGTCCCGAGCCGTGACTAAGGCTGTGCGGGAAGCTGTAGAGGCCGTAGCTGCCTACAAAACAGAAGGGGGGGCTAAGTAATGAAGGAACATTGGCAAATCTTCAGCAAGGGGCTTATTGCCGAAAATCCGATTTTCATTCTCGCCTTGTCCCTGTGCCCAGCGTTGGCTGTTACCACTACGGTGATTAATGGTCTCACCATGGGGCTTACCGTGACCTTTGTTATCACCACCAACAATGTGGTGGTATCCATTGTGCGGAAATGGGTTAATCCTAAGGTACGTGTGCCGGTGTATATCACTTCTATCGCGACTATCGTGACCGTAGCCCAACTGGTTCTGCAGGCGTATTTTCCCTTGCTCTATAAGGCTATGGGCATCTATTTGGCCTTGGTGGTCGTATTTGCTATCATTCTGGCCCGGGCGGAGGTTTTTGCCTCGAAAAATGGTGTATGGAAGTCCTTCCTGGACGGTTTTGGCATGGGATGTGGCTTTACTTTAGCAATGCTGCTGATTGCGGTAATTCGGGAATTGTTTGGTGCTGGCACGATTTTAGGGATGCCGGTATTCGGCGAAGATTATAATCCCATGCTGATGATGATTTTACCGCCGGGCGCCTTTATCCTGATTGGTTATCTGGTGGCAGCTTGCAAGACCTGGAATGCCAGACAGGAAGAAAAGGCTCGGATTGCGGAACTAAAGGGAAAGGAGGCCTGACGGATGGGCGAATATTTAACTTTGTTTATTGGCGCTGTAGTGGTCAATAACTTCGTTTTGACGAAATTCTTGGGCCTCTGTATCTTTTTTGGCATTTCGAAAAATCTCAGTGCTTCTGTGGGCATGGGGATGGCGGTGACGTCGGTTATGACCATGAGTTCTATTCTGGCATGGATTGTGTATTTCTTCGTGCTGGAACCTCTGGGCCTCACGTTTCTGACGACCATTGTCTTTGTGGTCTTGACGGCCAGCTTTGTTCAACTGTTGGAATTGGTCATCAAAAAGCAGGCACCGGCCCTTTACAATATGTGGGGGATTTACCTGCTGCTGATTGCGACAAACTGTATCGTACTGGCGGTGCCACTGCTCAATGTGGAAAACAATTACAGCTTGTTGAAGAGCATTGTTTTTGCCATTGGCTCTGGTCTGGGGTTTGCAGTAGCAATCATACTGATGGCCTCTTTGCGGGAAAAACTAGTCTATGCCAATGTGCCGAAGCCTTTGCAGGGTATTGGTATTGCCTTTATCCTGGCAGGGATGCTGTCGCTGGCGTTTTTAGGCTTTGCGGGTATGCTGTAAGGAGGGCTGATGATGGAAAAAGCATTGATGATTATCGTAGTGCTGGTGGGGGTCGGCCTTTTTTTCGGTATCGTACTGGCCTTGGCGGATAAAAAATTCTATATGGCAGTGAATCCTCTAATCAACGAGGTGGAAGAAATCCTGCCGAAAGGACAGTGCGGTGCTTGTGGTTTTGCCGGCTGTGCCAAATATGCGGAGGCAGTGGTGGAAGATCCCAGTGTAGCGCCTAATCTCTGTGTGCCGGGGAAAGCGGCGGTGGCGGCAAAGGTTGCCGAACTGACCGGTAAAAAGGCCGAAGCCACAGAACCTAAGTACGCTGCATTGAAGTGTCGGGGGACGAAAACCGCAGCGGCCATGGCGGCAAACTATGAGGGTGTGCCGGATTGCGCCGCTGCTAAACTCATTCAGGGCGGACCTAAAGGGTGCAAGTTCGGTTGTATCGGCTTTGGCAATTGCGTTAAAGCCTGTCCCTTTGGTGCCATGTGTATGGGGGAAGATGGGCTTCCAGTGGTGGATAAGGACATCTGTACCGGCTGTGGTAAATGCGTATCTACCTGCCCCCAGTCAATCCTGACGCTTAAGACCTTTACGGAACCTGTGGAAGTCCTGTGCAGTTCCCATGATAAGGGGCCAGCAGCCAAGAAGCTTTGCACGAATGCCTGTATCGGTTGCGGCCTTTGCATGCGTAACTGCAGTTACGGCGCCATTAAGATCGATAATTTTGTAGCCGTTGTAGATGGGACTAAATGTGCGCAGTGCAGCGAACCCACCTGCTTGAGCAAGTGTCCTACCGGTGCTATTCAGTCGGTATTGTCCACCGTGACCATAAAAAAGACAGCATAAAAAGTGCTGCCTGAATACGCTGATAATGGTTTGGATTTTGGCTGAATCATTGGCAGTGAGATTTTATAGAGGATTCAATAAGGGTAAGCGCCTGATTTTTTCCTGTGTCGGTATAGGTGCTTACCCTTATTATGAAAGGAGATTGTCATGAATTGGCATAAGCTGGCAGTATTTTTTATGGCGCTGGTTTATCTTATGGCCGGCCAGCCGGTGAAAGCAGAAACGCAGGATGCTTTTCATAGCAAGTATAATCTGGTGCAGGTTATGGTCTTGTCCCGGCATAATATTCGGGCGCCTATTGGTAAAACAGAGGAGTTGGCTAAGGTTACCCATCACCCATGGCATGATTTTTGTGTAAAAAGTGGCGAATTAACTGCTCATGGCGCTCAGTTGGAGAAAGAGATGGGGCAGTATTTCCGGCGCTATTTCGAAAAAGAGGAATTATTTTCTGCAGACGATCCTCCGGAGGCAAAGAATATTTGGTTTTATGCCAATGCTTTTCAGCGCACAGTGGCCACTGCACAGAGTTTTGCAGATGGAATGTTTCCCGACGTGGATGTACAGGTGAAATACGAGGGCGAACTGGGGACTAAAGATCCGGTTTTCTGGCCGGAGCAGGCAGGGCATAAAGCCGCTTTTGATGTATCCTTAAGCAAGGAACTGGCAGCTCTAGGAGGGAGCGAAGGTCTGGCGCAAAGGATAAAGCCCGGCTTACAGGAAGCGGCGTTGGTACTGGATAATCCGGAAGCTGGTTCTGGTGAGTTTTCTGTACACGTTAAGGGAGGCCTCCATTTTGGCAGTTCCCTTTCCCCCTATTGGAAGGCCTGTGATGCATTGATCCTGCAGTATTATGAACTGGGGGACAGTCGGGCTAGTTTTGGACACGACTTGAATTTCAATGCATGGAAGGACATTGCTTTTGTCAAGGATTTGGGAATTCATACCTACCGCCATGTACCGACCTTGGCTCGAGCCGTGGCACGGCCAGTGCTGTCTATTTTTCAGGAAGAACTGAATCTGCAGCAGCGTAAGTTTACTTTCCTTTGCGGACATGATACCAATATCGTGTCTGTATTGGGGGCAGTGGAGGCAAAGGAAACCGATTTGCCGGAAGCCATTGAGCAGGAAGCTCCCATAGGCTGCAAACTGGTGGTGGAAGAATGGCAGGATAAGGATGGGGAAAGCTTTGTGGCTTTAAAGCTAGTCTATCCATCCATTAGTCAGCTCTGTGGGCAGACGCCGATAGATGCTAACCATCCGCCCCAGGCTGTACCCTTGCATTTGCAAAACATCTATCCCAATAGGGATGGGCTGATTACCATGCAGGATTTCCAGCAGAGACTGACGGATGCCATTACCAGCGATGCTGAATTGCTGGGACAGCATTACTGAAATAATTAGGTAAAAGCCTGGTTGTTATCAGCTGATTAGGATTTCTATTCGATGTTGGAGACTATTATGTGAAAAGTTTTTGAGAATCCAAGATTCACTCGTTGAATGTTTGAAAAACAGGTATGAAAAAAGGCTCCGCGAAAACTCGCGAAGCCAATAATCTCAATGGCAGAGAGGGTGGGATTCGAACCCACGGTGGCTATTAACCACACTTGATTTCGAGTCTATGGTGGCCAATTATTTAACATATTAAGAAAATGTTATCAAATCCCCTGTTCTGATGGGGGATGCGAGGAGACGCGTGGTTAATGGGGTGGCGGGAGTTGAGGATTGGAAGTTGGTCGATTAGTGGCATTTAGCGGATTTTCGTTTCCAACAGTATATGGTTTATGAACCCACTTTTTACCCGCTGAAAAGCATTTTACAAAATCATTTCACCGATATGGAAAAGTGTTTTTAGAGTTATGAATTGTCATGGTTTGTGTCCATGATATAAGTACATTTTTTAGGAAAGATGTGGAAGATATAGCACCCCGGCAGAATTGACTTTTGCCGGGGTGCTTTTTTTGTCAGGAGTTGATTCGAACGATTCGACAAAATTTCGAACGATTCTTCATTATGCTAAAGCGTTTAAGAATGCTTATGATGAAAGGCTGGACGGGCGATAGGTGGAAAAACGTGTGTGATTTGTTCGAACGATTCGGCATATTTTTGTACGATTCTATTGGTCAAAAAATGGTTGGAGAGCCTAAAATGGGGAATGTGTCAGTCTGCTGCTAAGGCGTTTCCCGCCCTGCGCTGTCTCTGCTTTGGTGGACGCTGGCGCTTTTGGCGACCTTTGACCGCCGTCAACTGCCAGCGTCCACGTCGCAGAAGAGCACCGCTCCCGCCCTCTGTTATCCCGCAAGTGCGTAGTTGACCCGTCAAGCGTGGGCGGACTGTCCGCCTCCGTTCCCTCGTTTCTCCTTCCGTCAGGTCAGTATGCGACGTGCCACCGCGTCCTGCCCTTCCTCCCTCCGGCGCTCGGTCACTACGCCGTACAGAACGCCCACGCGCACAACAAGCAACAGGCAACGGGTGTCCGCTGGCTTTGGTGGACAGGAAGGGCGGGGCTGCCTTCGCATTCCCGACTTTCCTGTCCACGTCGCCAGAGACACCAACGTATTCCCTACAAATCGTAGTGTTATCCGTACATAGCTATCAAAGATACGGACATAAATTGACCAGTCAATTTTGATATGGGTAAATATTTTTCAAAAGTCAATGCGCAAGGGGGATTGTGGCGGGACGTGCGGACGCACCTTCCGCGCGTTACTGCTCGGCATCCGCAGGCCGCAGCTTTGTCGGTCAAAATCGGCAGCAAGGCGGGCGGCACTAAGGGCAGGGGGCCGTCTCTGCACATGGACACGGGGCGCGTCCATTCTCCGCCCCCTTTCCCCCTACGGCCCCGACAAGCGGGGCCTACCCTCTTTCCTCCGCTTTCCTGCCCTGCGGTGCTGTGGCTCCTCGGACAGGCGGGGAATAAGGTGCTGCGAAGATAGGGGGACAGGGGGCTTGGCAGCCCTCCCTGCGGTCGGGACGACTACAGCGGCCAGCGAGATAGGAGCAGGATAACTCGCGCCGCCGTACCTCCTGCCCGCTGTGCCTCGATATGACCAGAAGGGCTAGTTGCAGCCTGCTCGTCATTCATGCGTATTCGGTTTGTGTCCGTCTGCTCGGGTGGACAGGAAACCTGTCCACTTCGCAGCAGACACTTTCCGTTGCTATTGTAGACAAGCATATAAAAGAAACTGGTTCGCTCATCCAGCAAGTAAGAATTTACTCTGTCAATCCGGGGCGGACAGTCTGCCTCCATTCCTGCGGCCTTCCAGTCGTCAGTCTCCAGCCCCAGCGGGTGCTCAAGTCTTCGCACTATTTCCGCAGGGGTTGGAACCTTCCTCCTTCCAGCACTTAGTCACTACGCCAGACAGACCGCCCCGGGCACAAGCCGTCACAGGCAACGGGTGTCCGATTGCTCGGGTGGATAGCTGCGCTGTCCACTTCGCATCCGACACGGAAGTTCCAATAGTACACCCCTTGCCGGGATGAACATCCGGCATGATACGGATTTTGCTACCTTACCTTTTATTTCTTCCATAACTGTACACTCCTTCGCATTTCAATTCAATTCGTTCCGCCCACAGCCATACGCCGTCGCAAATTATATAGTGCCTGCAAAATTGCAAGATCTCGTTCATTTCCTTGTTGCTTGATTAGATGTTTTAATCTTTCCGTCTCTACCTTTGCATCCTTACTCCCCAAATTTGCTGCCTTAATAAACCACTGCAATGCTTTGTCACAATCGCGTTTCAACCCTTTTCCTTTATAATACATAAACCCTAATGCCCTCATAGCTTCCGTGTTTCCGGCAAATGCGGCTTCGAATATGCGTCGTCCATCAGGTATGATATATGATAATTTACTCTTTTCATCTGGAAAATTCATCCAATAAGGTGCCGACAAACATTGCTTATTGGATTTACTTATCAATTCCTCCAATCTAAGATAATATCCATCCACGATTCTGCTATCATCCAAAGCAAGCAATTCACTTAAATTCATCTCATCTACTTCTTTAATGTAGGGAATCTGCTCAACAGGAATATTTTCAAGTTCACTCAGTTCTTCATCAGACAATGGATTTAGTGTGTCTGGTTCTATCACTAAGTTGTTATACTTAGCCCAAAAACAGCATATATGATTCACATCGTTTTGTAATTTGTGATTGTATTTACCCAAGGCTTGCACTATATGGCATTTTCTTTGTATTTCTATACATGCTTTATATCCTGATTTACTAATTAGATATACAATAATGGATTTATGATTTATCACCCTGTCTCGATATGTTGCTACACAGTTATTAAATACTGCTCCAAGTTTTGGAAGCATTCCCGT
>NZ_JAILPX010000004.1 GCF_024699275.1 Selenomonas sp. | reverse complement strand
AATAACATCAGCAAAGTCACCGTCAACCTTAGCGAAGGCAGTATCTTTCAAGGAACCCTCAATCCGGATAACCAGGCAGAAACTGCCAGCATCCATTTAGCCAAAGACGCTGTCTGGCAACTTACCGCAGATGCTTATGTCACCACCATCACTAATGAACAAGCAAACTTTAACAACATCAACAGCAATAAACACAATATCTACTACGACCGTTCCAGCAATCCCTCTTTGAACGGCAAAAACATCGCCCTCCCTGGCGGCGGCCAATTAAAACCCATGCATTAAAACGCTGTAAAGCCTTCATCGGCACGATCGATTATCGTCTGCAGATGAGGGCTTTATGTTCAAGGATTCGTCAAAGAACTATTTCGCTATAAAAATATTTTTCTGAATTATATATTATTTATTGCTGCTATGTTATAATGAAATTAGTATTTTGCAGGGAAGCAACTTCCCCCGAGGATGAGAAAGGGATGACCATTATGCTGAAATCAAATTCACGCAACGGCGTTTTGCGCAACTGCCCCCTTTGTGGCAAACTGTTTTCCGATACAGGCTTTGGCTATTGCCAAAAATGTTATGACAAAAGCCGGGAATATGAAAATAAGATAAACGATTTTGTCAAGGAGCATCCCAACTGCACCTTAAGGGACATTGCCCGTCAAACGAAAATCCCCCTGCACGTTGCCTCCAGCATGGTCAATAAGGGACAATTTATGGCCGGCGGAAAGATCAGCTATCCCTGCAGCCGTTGTGGCAAAGCCATCACCTCGGGCCTCTATTGCGGCACCTGTATGTCTTTGGTCCATCAGGCAACGGTCAAGGCCAAACAACTGGAAAACGAACGCCGGGCTCAGGAGGAGCAGGAGCGCATCAAACGCAAATACCTCAAAAAGAAGGAAAGCAGTCTGAATATCCTCCGGATATTACGCGGAGAATAGTATTTCCTTATCGCTCAGCACATAAAAGAGGCAGGCAAGTTACCATAAATAACTTGCCTGCCTCTTTTTCATCAGAGTTTTTCACCATTACTGGCAATAACATCTTTATACCAAAAAAAGGACTTTTTCTTCTCCCGGCGCAAGGTTCCCCGCCCTTGATTGTCTTTATCTACATAGATAAACCCATAACGTTTTTCCATTTCGCCTGTACCAGCAGATACCAAATCGATGGGCCCCCAGGTAAGATACCCTAAAAGATCAACACCATCTTCTTCCACAGCCTTTTTTACCTCATGAATATGGGCACGGAAATACGCAATGCGGGCATCATCGTGAATCATGCCATCATCCTGTTTGTCCGCTTCTGTTTCATGAAGACCAATTCCATTTTCCACAATCATCATCGGAAGCTCATAGCGCTCCTGTACCAGATTCAATGCATAACGCAGGCCTACAGGGTCGATTTTCCATCCCCAATCCGATTTTTCCACATAAGGGTTGTCGATACCACGGGAGAATTCATCGGCACTATCATTCTTCCGTACCGAACTGATTACATCTGTCTGGTAGTAGCTAAAGGCAAAGTAATCCACCTTCCCCTGAGTCAGGATTTCCAAATCCCCATCTTCCATTTCCAGCTTGTAGCCTTTATTTTCCCATTCCTTCAACACATAAGTGGGATAATGGCCCCGGCACTGAACATCCGAAAAGAACCAGGTTTTATCCATTTCTTTCAGCGCCATTATGGCATCTTCTGGACGGCAGCTTTCTGTGTACACCGGACCAATATTCAGCATACAGCCGATTTGGAACTTTGGATTGATTTTATGACCTGCCACCACAGCCTTAGCTGAAGCTACAAATTCGTTATGGGCCACCTGATAAAGTACCAATTTCCGATCTTCACCTTCCTGATAGGTAAAACCAGAGTTGGTTACGGCAAAAAAAGGCACATCGGTGTTACGCTGATTATTGATTTCATTGAAGGTCATCCAATATTTGACTTTATCCTTGTACCGCTTAAAACAAACCGTAGCAAATTTTACAAAAAAGTCTACTACTTTACGATTGCGGAAGCCGCCGTATTCCGTTACCAGATGATAAGGCAGTTCAAAGTGACAGAGGGTTACCACAGGTTCAATCCCCAATCGGTTCATCTCATCAAAGAGATTATCATAAAATTTCAGACCCTCTTCATTTGGTTCCTCCTCATCCCCTTTAGGAAAGATACGCGTCCAGGCGATACTGGTGCGGAAGGCCTTAAAGCCCATCTCTGCCATTAAAGCCAAATCTTCTTTATAATGATGGTAAAAATCAATGGCCTCATGATTGGGATAAACCTTTCCCGCCAACACGCCATCGGTAATTTCACGGGGCTTACCATAGCCCCCCACGGTCATGACATCGGCTACGCTGATGCCCTTGCCGCCTTCCTGCCAAGCGCCTTCCAACTGATGAGCAGCCACAGCACCGCCCCATAAAAATCCGTTTGAAAATGACATAGAAAAAACCTCCTAAGATGTATACGCTATTTAAGCAAATATGCTCATGCGGGAATAATATCCATCAATTTATCCCCATGATTATGCTCACCTTCATTGGCTACAAAATCAACAAAAGCATCTGTATTGGTGATAACCATTGGTGTAGATACCGACAGCCCCTTTCCCTGAATAAAGGGAATATCAAACTCGATGAGCAAATCGCCCTTCTTGATGCTGTCTCCAGTTTTCACATGCGCCTTGAACCCTTCACCATGCAGCTTTACTGTATCCAACCCAATATGAATAAGCAGTTCGGCTCCATTTTCGCTCTTGATTCCAATGGCATGCAGGGTTTCGAAAAGCATCATGACCTGGCCATCACAAGGAGCATACAGCTTTCCTTCAACAGGTTCAATTACTACACCTTTCCCCATGGCACCACTGGAAAAAGCCGGATCGGAACAAGCCGACAGGGGCTTAACTTCCCCCTTCAACGGAGCAGCAAGCTCAAAAGGCAGTGCCGGCTGCAGATTCTTCTCCTCGGAAGAATCTGACGTGTCGGCTGTCGTTTCATCGGCCTTATCCTCAAAACCAACCAACTGGACCAGGGCAAAAGCACCAATGAGGGCAATGGCTGTACCTGCAGCAGCTCCCGTCAATGAAGTAGGATTTGCGGCATTATAAGCATTCGGTACAGTGAGAATTCCCGCCAACCCGGCAAAGGCATAATACAATGTACCGAAGAAAGATGCCACCAGCGAACCTGCTGCAGAAGCTATACAGGCACAAATAAACGGTTTCTTCAACGGCAGGGTAATACCGTAAATCGTGGGTTCCGTGATACCAAATAGCCCAGTGAAGCCAGCCGACAGCGCCACACCCTTCGTTTTCTTGTTCTTACTCTTGAACCAAACGCCAAATACCGCCCCAACCTGAGCACAGACAGCAATCCCACAGAAAGCCTGCAATGTAGAAAAACCTGCCTGTTCAAATTCCGTTAAGAAGATCGGCACAAAAGTCCAATGTACACCGAAGATGACAAAAACTTGCCAAAAGGCACCGAATACGGTAGCGCAAAGCCAGGGCAGCTGCGTATAAAAAGCCTGAAAAGCCGCAGATAATCCATGAGCTACTCCAGAAGTGATAGGTCCCACCACCAGCAACGTAGCTGGTATCATGATAAGATAGCTGCACAGTGGAACAAATATTGGCTTCAACACCTCTGGTATATGTTTTTTGAAAAACCGTTCCACATAGACCAGCAGCGCCAACACAATAATCGGCGGCAACACCGTCGAGGTATAGGTCGTTTCTGCCAGAGGCATCATCATGAACGTAAGCGCTTCGCCTGCTGCGATGCGCCCTGCTATCTCGCCCCAGGATGGATTTACCAATGCGCAGCAACACAATACCGCCAATAATGTGTCTACCTTGAAATATTTAGAACCAGCCAGAGCAATGAGCACGGGCAAATAAGTGAATGGTGTCCAGGACATATAAGTCAATACCTGGAAAGTCGTGTTTTTTACCACTTCCGAATCCAGTGCCGTGGCGATAATCAAAGCCCCCTGCAAAAGGCCACAGGCAGCCAGCACATAAACAATGGGCGACACGCAACCAGAAATTGCACCAATAACAGCAGCCGCCACTCCCTTTTTTGTGGCCGTGCTTTCTGACCCCGCCTCCAAATGCAGCATTTCTGCCACCACATCGTACACATCGGTAACATGCGTCCCAATGACCACCTGAAACTGGCCGCCACTTTCCACAACTGTAATGACGCCTGCCATAGCACTGACCTGTTCCTTGGCGTTGGCTGGTGTTTCTCTTAAGACCAACCGCAGGCGGGTAGCACAATGAGCAGCATCGGTAATATTCTCCCTGCCCCCAACAGCAGTGATGATATCGCCGGCCAGTTTTTCATAATCTCTGACTTTTGCAGACATATATCGTCTTCCTTTCCCCTTGCGTCTATGCTTTATTGTTTCTTCTGACATAAGACAATATAGCATAGCTTATCCGCGTATTTCAATCGATTTCCCCTCTTTTGGAACATCGTTCACAAAAAAACAGAGCCTTCCGGCTCTGACTGAAACAGTGTTTACAATTATTACTGCTTACTTGAAAATTCTACCATAGTCGATCTTTATCATCCAGGTGCCCTAACCCATCATCTATACGATTGATAAACTTTTCAATCCCATCAAAGTCCTGGGATAATAATAATCCAAAGAGAACATCCTGATAGTAACGCACACCCACAGAAAAAATCATCCCCCCCATATCTATATAGTCCAAATCGAGTGCATTTGCTACATAAAGGAACTCATCTGCATATTTAGCCAACGGTGCTCTTTCATATGTAGAAAAGAGCACAATCTTTGTCCCCTGCTGTTGAAGCAACTGAGCTGTTCGCAACAGGCGCTTATTCATCCCCGTACGACTGATGAGCACAGCTAAATGACTGTCATCCGAGAGCAAGGCCTGAGCCAGTTGAGATGTCATGGAATTATTCGCTACCGCTGCACATTTCACCTGTAACAGATTATAGACCATAATCTGTGCCAAATGATAATTCTGGTCATATGCGTAAATGTCAATGCTTGCCGCTGCCCGCATCATTTTCGCCACCCGCACCAACTGTTCCATATTCATTTCATTCTTCGTCTCTTCAATAGCCTCTATCTCTAAAGCAGCCATCTTTTGTACAATTCCCTCAGGTCCATCCTTAGCTGTTATTGGACGCTTAATCTTGATTTCCTCACAGGGAATAGATTTTTCCGCACGATTGATTTCACTGATAAAACGCAGCTTAAATTCATTATATCCCTTAAGCCCCAGTTTTTGACATAAACGAAAAACCCCTGCCGAACTGCTATAAGTCCGTTCTGCCAAATCGCGAATGGATAATTCTGCCAATTCCCGTTTATGAGCCAAAATATAGTTGATCATATTCTGCTCTGCAGGAGAAAACCGTTCCGGTTCCTGCATTTTTTTGATTAACCGCATGCCATGACCTCCATCATTGTTTTGCGATAAGTATAACATCATTTTCATCCTTTGCCAATTTACGAAACACCCTGTTTTCCTCCCTTCTCCCCCCATTCTCAGCAAAAAATATTTGACAGGTATACGCTTTTTCGCTATAATGGATAAGTAATTTACGGGATGTAGCGCAGTTTGGTAGCGCGCCTGCTTTGGGAGCAGGATGTCGCAGGTTCGAATCCTGTCATCCCGACCATTCTTTGCGTCAGTAGCTCAGTTGGATAGAGCAACGGCCTTCTAAGCCGTGGGTCGGGGGTTCGAATCCCTCCTGACGCACCAGTGGAATCAAGGGTCTCGAGGCTTGCCTCGGGGCTTTTTTGGTATTTTGTATGCTTATCCAATGGATGGATTGATTTGTTTTATTAGATTTGAAGGTTGTGAAAATGAAACAGATTCCTTTTTCCATAAAAAATCGTCAGGAGCTTCATGCCTGCATCGAAAAGGTACAGCAGGAGGCCCGGACTTTGAAGAACCTGTCTTGTGTACTGGTTTCGATTTTCATGAATACAGCCAATGAACACATGTTGCTGGAGATGAAACGCACAATCAATGCATCGTTTCCCGAAGCACAGATTGTCGGCTCGGTATCAATGGGAGAGATTGTCAACGGGTCATTGGTCGAGCATGATATCGTGGTTAATTTTACGCTGTTTGATCACGCGCAGGTCCGCGTCATGTCGTACGATTTCCGGAAGATAGATAGTAAGCAGGCCGGTAGAGAACTGCTGGCTATCCTCAATGCCGATAAGGATGTGGCGGCTGTCGAAGTGATATCGGCGGGGTTTCATCTTGACATCAATCCTTTTTTCCATGAAGTCTCGAAATCGCAGCGGGGGATTGTCTTTTTTGGCGGACTGGCCGATGATGGCAGTCTCGGGCAGAATGGCATGGTTTTCGCCCAGAATACGACATTGCGTCATGGGGTGGTCGTAGCTGTGTTCAGCGGCAGCGACCTGCACGTGCAGGCAAGCTCAAGTTTTGGTTGGAAGCCGTTGGGCCGCAGCATGACTGTCACGAAGATGGATGGCGAGTTCTGCCTCAAGGAACTCGATGGTATGCCAGCATTGGATGTGTTTGAGCGTTATCTTGGTATTGTGAATAACGATAGGTTTCTTGTGGAGTCATTGACTTTTCCGTTCTATTTTGAACGCAATGGCACGGTACTGGCGCGTCATCCGCGCCGTTGCCGTGAAGATGGCGGGGTTATGTTTGGGGCGGACTTCCGCGTGGGTGAAAGGGTTCGTCTGGCCTATGGCGATCCTAGCGATATCATTGAAAATGCGATGGTTCTGCAGGAGAAGCTGGCCAATTTCCGGCCGGAGGCAATCTTTATGGTCAGCTGTGTGGCGCGCTGGATGCTCTTGGGAAGTGATACGGAGCAGGAACTTTCGGTTACGCGCCATCTGGCACCGTCATCGGGATTCTATGCCTATGGCGAATTCATGCGCAATGACGCGGGCGAGATTATGGTTTCGAATATGACGCTGGTGACGATTGGCATGCGCGAAGGACCCGGCAGAAGTGAGAAGAGAGAAATCAAAGTAGAACATCCGAAATTCAAGCCGCATCGGACCATTATGGCGCATCTGGTCCATCTCATTGAGACAACCACCCAGGAATTGGAAGAAACGAATGCTAAACTAGCGAAACTGGCGCAGCTTGATCGTTTGACCGAAGTCTTTAATCGTGGCGAGACGGAAATGCGCCTGGCAACGATGTTGCAACAATCACAGCTGTCAGGGCAGCCACTGGCGGTCTTGATGCTAGATATCGATGATTTCAAGGGAATTAATGATACCTATGGGCATGAGATGGGGGATAAGGTCATTGGAGCTGTGGCCCGTATTTTGCGGGAGGTGACGCGTACCGAAGAGGATGCGCCAGGCCGCTGGGGAGGCGATGAGTTCCTCGTGGTCTTCCCGGATATGGCTGCAAAGGAAGGCCGTGAAATAGCTGAGCGGATTCGTAAGGAGGTAGCTGCGCTGGACTTCCTGCCAGAGGGCAGACGGGTTACTGTCAGCATCGGGCTGGCTGCAGCTGCTGCTGACGATACGACCAATGAACTTTGCCGCCGTGTGGATAGGGCTCTTTATGAGGCTAAGCGCAGCAGTGGCAAGAATATGGTTATCATGCACTAACAATTCCTCATGGGGATAATTGCCTTGCTTTTTAGGCATACCTATGATAAGATGTTTGTACAAATCGATAGATAAACAAAGGCGGAGTCTGGTCACTAAGGGCTTCGTCTATTTTTTATCAGTGGGGGAAGGAAAATCCCCTCCGGAAAAAGGAGGCATATATGGAAGTATTAGCTGGTATCATTTTTATTTTGATGTATGTGGTTATCGTGTCGGAGAAGATTCATCGCACGGTGGCTGCGATGCTCGGTGCTACAATCATGGTACTGATTGGCATCATGGATCAGGAAACGGCGCTGCATCATGTGGATTTCAACACGCTGGGGTTGCTGGTCGGCATGATGGTCCTGGTCGGTGTCACGAGCCATACGGGCTTGTTTGACTATGTGGCCATCAAGGCGGCCAAAGTGGCCAAGGCAGAGCCCAAACGGATACTTGTGTATCTCGGTCTTATTACGGCGGTTTTTTCGGCGTTTCTCGATAATGTTACGACGGTCCTGCTGATGGTGCCAGTCACGTTCAGCATCGCGCAGAAACTGCATATCAATCCGATTCCGTTCCTGCTCACGCAGATCATTGCATCGAATGTCGGTGGTACAGCTACGCTGATTGGCGATCCGCCGAATATCATGATCGGCAGTGCGGTAAAAGAGCTGACGTTCATGGCGTTCATCGAGAATCTTGCACCGATTGCTCTTATCAATCTTGTTGTCGTCATCTTTATCGTGGAGGTCCTCTACAGCAAGAAGATGAAAACGAAGCCGGAGCTGCAGGCTGAACTCATGCAGATGGATGAGAAAAAGTCACTGAAAGACCGCAAGCTTCTGGCTCGTTCCTTGTTTGTGCTCGCGCTGGTCATCTTCGGTTTCTTTACGCATTCCATTACGCATATCGAGTCGTCGATGATTGCGCTGGCCGGTGGTTTCCTGTTGCTGCTGCTGGCCGGTGGCAGTCACCATCTCGTTGAGACGACGATGAAGTCGGTGGAGTGGGCGACTATTTTCTTCTTTATCGGTTTATTCATCGCTGTCGGCGGTCTTATCGAGACGGGCATCATCGGCAGCCTGGCTAAGCAGGCTGTCGAACTTACTGGCGGTAATGTGACGAGTACGTCTTTGCTGGTTCTTTGGCTTAGTGCAATCGTATCCTCGGTGCTGGATAATATCCCGTTTGTAGCAACGATGATTCCGCTCATTCAGGATATGGGAACGATGGGCGTCAGCAATCTGGAGCCGATTTGGTGGAGTTTGGCACTTGGTGCCTGTCTGGGCGGTAACGGCACGCTGGTTGGTGCATCGGCCAATCTTATCGTGGCTGGTTTGGCCGCAGACCGTGGCGTCAAGATTACGTTCATCAATTACTTCAAGGTGGGTTTCCCCATTATGCTCTTGACGATTGTACTCTCAACGGTGTATGTTTATATCCGGTATCTGATGTAATCTGGTAAAAACGGCTAGGGACGGATCAGTTCCCTGGCCGCTTTTTGTTATACTTTTGTCTTTGCTGGCAGGATTATGCCAAGCGGACGAGAATATTATGGATGGTAAATGGTTTGGAGGGATTCTTTTTGGCAAAATTCAGTGGCAGAGGATACGGGATGTGTGTGCTCTTTGTGGTGGTTGGCGCAATCTTAGGCGGTATTTTGGGGCAACTTTTGATGAATGTCGATGCGCTGGCGGGGATCATGCCGTATCTGGTTACTACGTATCCGGTATTTGATATCGCACCGGTAACGTTCAATCTCTATGTGATCCAGCTGACGCTGGGACTTGCCTTTGCACCGAACCTCATGAGCATTCTGGGGATCGTGCTGGCTATTGTCCTGTTTCGCAAGTATTGATAGGAGGCTGTATGATTATTTTAGCGTCGGGGTCGCCACGCCGAAAAGAACTTCTGGAACAGATTGGTGCAGAATTTGTGGTGCAGGTCAGTGAGGCAGCTGAGGAAAGCGGCGATGAGCTGGCACCGCAGGAGCTGGTAAGGAGAAATGCTATCGTCAAGGCGGAGGCTGTAGCCCGGGAACATCCGGAACTGCCGGTGCTGGGGGCTGATACGGTCGTCGCGCTTGACGGGCACACGTATGGCAAACCGTGCGATAAGGCGGATGCCTGCCGTATGCTGCGTCTGTTTGCTGGGCGTACGCATGAGGTATCGACAGGCATCGCGCTGGTGCATGGCGGCAAAGTCTATGCGGATGTCGTGACGACCAAAGTTACGTTCGCATCATTGACAGAAGCTGAGATCTGCCACTATGCAGAGTCCGGCGAACCGCTGGACAAGGCGGGCGCTTATGCGGTGCAGGGAAGGGCAGCGGTGTTCATCGAGAAGCTGGATGGCTCGTATTCGAATGTTGTTGGCTTGCCTTTGCATGCGCTCGCACGGCTGGCTGGAAAGGCAGGCGTCGATTTGTATGGCAATCATGGTGAGGGATTTGCCCGTTGACGAGCGTCCGCGGGAACGGTTGTTGTTTTCTGGGGCTGGCACGCTGAGCAATACGGAACTTTTGGCGGTGCTGCTCCGGACAGGAACGCGGGAAAAGTCAGTACTTCATATCGCGGAAGAGGTTTTGGCTCATTATAAGGATCGTGGGCTCGAGGCAATCGTGCATATGCCGCCGGCAGAGCTGGCGGCAGTAAAGGGAGTGGGCAAGGCCAAGGCGGCGACCGTGCTGGCGGCAGTAGAACTGGGCCGGCGGTTATCGATGAAGGCGGCTGAGCACATCGTGGTTATACATGATCCTGAGGATGCGGCGCATTTTGCGCTGCCGCGGTTCCGTTTCGAGCAACGCGAGCATTTTGCTGTCATGCTGCTCGATACGAAGAATCATATCCTTGGCATGCCGGATGTTTCAGTGGGCAGCTTACAGGCATCCATCGTACATCCGCGTGAGGTGTTCCGGGCGGCCATTGACTATGCAGCAGCGGCAATGATCCTGTTTCATAATCATCCGAGCGGGGACCCCACCCCGAGCCGCGAGGATATCGCGGTAACGCAGCGTCTGGTCAAGGCGGGGAAAATCATGGATATTCCGGTGCTGGATCATATCGTACTCGGCAGGGAATGCTTCCTAAGCATGAAAGAGAAGGGGATGTTGTCGTAAGAAAATCCTTTTTTTTCTTGTGCTTTTCTGTAAATTTCCGTTACAAACACCCATGAGTTGTGCTACAATAAGATAGCTGTTTAAAAATCAAAAAATCTGCTGACGCTGAGGCGTTAGCTTGTTTAAAAGTATC
>NZ_JAILPX010000119.1 GCF_024699275.1 Selenomonas sp. | reverse complement strand
GCGGCAAGTAAAGTCTGTTTCTTCTTGGCAAGTTTTCTAATCATGTACATCCTCTTTCTCTAAAAATCTTCAACTGGATACAACTATTGCAAGGCCTTGTCTACCAAAGCCGTATTGCTAAAATTCACGATAATTCCGTACGCGGTAAACACCATATGCGTAAACGATTAGGGTAATGGTCAGCAGTCCCAAAGCTGTTCCCCAAGTATCATATGCAAACTGATTGGCCTGCAGCAGCTGATTGGTTAGGGACAGCGGCAAATATTGCACGAGCTGACGCACAAACGCCGGTAAGTTAACAATGGGGAAAAAAGACCCACAGAAAAATGTCATTGGCGTGATAAAAAAATTGATGATAATGGAAAACTGTTCCTGTCCCTTGATGGAGAGTCCCACGGCCACCCCAAAGGCTGCAAAGGCAAATGCCGTAAGAACAAGTCCCACAACGCCCGGCCATGACAAAATTTCTACGCCCAGAATAAAGCGGGCCGTCAGGAAAATAACCATCGCTGCAGCCAGTGCCCGCACCATTCCCGCCAGAGCGATACCAAATACCAGCGCATTATCACTAATAGGGCTAAGCCGCAAAGTAACGAAATTACGATAATAAAACCTGGCTGCACTGACAGAGAGCGCCGTCTGCTGAAAGCCATTCATCATCACAGTAATGGCCAACATCCCCTTAGCCAGATAGGCAAAGTAACCGCCTGCAACGTCCACACGCTCCCCCAAGCCCCAGCCAAAGGCCAACAAATAAATCATGGGAAACAACAATCCTGAAAATAAATATCCCAGTCCGCCGATACGGCGAACCAACATTTTCATCTCACGGTAAAACACTGCGGTAAAGCCTGTAAACATCAGCTCACCTCCTGCATCAGCGGACCATGAGATAATTCTACAAATGCATCTTCCAGCGTCATGCCGCTATCAGGAGATATATACCTTCCCAAGCCCTTGCAGGTGCCAGTATAAAGCAATCGACCACCACGCAGGAAAGCGATACGGTCACACAAAGCCTCTGCTTCTTCCATATAGTGAGTGGTCAACAGTACCGTTTTCCCTACTTCCTGTAAAAAACGCAATAACTGCCAAATCTCCTGCCGCATATCCGGGTCAAGACCTACGCTGGGTTCATCCAACAACAGAATCTCCGGTTCTGGCAGCATAGCACGGGCAATCATCGCGCGACGTTTCGTCCCTCCAGACAGCTTATCCGGTAGCTTTTGCCGCCACTCTCCAATTTGCAGCCTGTCACAAATAGCTGCCACCTGCTGCCTAGGATTGGAAAGCCCATAAAGACGAGCATAACATATCATACTTTCTTCAATGGTCAGTTCACTTTCAAAATTATTTTCCTGCGGTACAAGCCCCAACAGCCGTCGGAAATGCTTACTGCGCCCCGCAGTATTTTCCCCCGCCACCAAAATTCTGCCGCTGTCTGGGCGGGCAAGACCCGCGATAAGACGAATCAATGTTGTTTTTCCTGCACCGTTCGGCCCTAACAGGCCCATTACTTCCCCCTTTTTTATCTGCAGGGAAACATCATGCAGGATTGCGTAATTATTGCGAGAACAGTTTACATTCTCAATGACAATTGACATTTATATCTCTCCACAGACAGCTGCAGGGAAAAAGATGTGCTCCATCCGCCCCCGAACCTCTACTGTCTTAATTTCGTTTTCGACACCGTATAAATCTCGCAACAGGCGGCTGTTAAATACCTCTTGTACCGCACCGTCGGCAATGATTCTTCCACGTTTCATTGCCACCAGCCGCTGACTGTACCGCGCCGCCTGGTTGAGGTCATGAAGAACCATTAACACCGTAAGCCCCAACTGCTGATGCAAATGCCGCACAATATCCATCAGTTCCAATTGATGGCGGATATCTAAATAAGTCGTCGGCTCATCCAGCAGCAAAACTTGCGGCTGCTGCGCCAATGCTAAGGCCAGTCGCGCCCGTTGCCGTTCTCCGCCGGACAGAGAGCCCAGAGAACGTTGCGCAAGATC
>NZ_JAILPX010000113.1 GCF_024699275.1 Selenomonas sp. | reverse complement strand
CCGGCAATCGGCCCATGCAGCATATCAATCGTATGATTCACTTTCATTTTGCAGATACCTTCTTAGTTATAGAATCCCAAATTCTTCCATCGTATCTGACATTATATACCCAACTGCCCGCCTTCTGTCAACCGTTTATCGATAAGCCCGCGGTCAAGCAGCAATTGACAAGTCAAAAAATACTTATCAGGTTTTGACATTCTGCCGATAGTATCTATGGATATGATTTTTTAGAAGTGGAGGTACTACCATGGATATTCAAATCCGCAATCTGTCTGAATCTGCTGTTTCAGCCCCGGCCAGCCAGCCGGCTGCTGAGCCCCATGAATCATTTCGGGACATTATGGGCGAATTTACCGCGGCAGAGCAGGCCCCCTCGCCGCCGTCAACGGCCCCGCTTGCCGATTTAGCCCTCGTTCAGCCTGCGGCCAGCCAGGATACTGTAGATAGTATCAAAGCACAAACCCAGCACAATCTAAGTTGGCAGGCATATTATACTTCCGGCGGTCATTTCAAACTTGGAGAGCGTTTCACTATGCCGCATGTGCTTCCAAGCTACGAGGAAGCTGTCCGTGCCATAGGCCCCGGCGGGCCGTATTCCGTGCAAGCAGTCAGCAACTGTATCCTCAGCATGGCCGC
The DNA here is from genome assembly GCF_024699275.1 of Selenomonas sp. Next base: position 5,776 of record NZ_JAILPX010000113.1, on the reverse strand, counting down.
CCATGTCGCACAAGGAAGCCCCGAAAAAATCGCAGAAATCCGTCAGGAAATCGAAAAAGCCGTAGCTATCTTCCGCCGAGATTACCAAGCGGCCACCAACGAAAAGGACCTGCCCCAAATCTGCCTGTCTACCTACGACGCCATCATGACCGGCCTCGACAAGCTCCAGGCAGAATACACGCAAAACAACGAAGCAGCCGCACAGACTGCCTAAAGTAAACTGTCAGCAAATGATACAACTCTATAGCTGAATCGCAATACACGGGAAAGCCCCCATAATCAGACGTAAAATCTGACTTATGGGGGCTATTGTATCTGCATAGCACTTACCATCCATTTGGCATTATCAATTTACCGGAAATCAAATTCATCCTTATGCGTTGACCAGTCAATCGGCGCTACCGCCACGCCCGTGTACATGACAATTACAACATCCGGTTTGTTCTCAGCAATATACGCTTTGACACTGCCAGTAAAATGACGGATATCCAACAGCATTACATTTCTTACGCCTAAAGCTAAAAAGGGAGCCATGGTATCACAAAAAGAATCGCGAATCATAAGCACTTTTTTATCTGATGGTGGCATCAGCATGTTTTCAATATTGACGATGGCCCTGTCAGCATGGCCATACATCCCGTATGGGTTAAGATTATAATAATCTCTGCGTTCTATGGGTTCTTTGTCATAAGTTATTTCAAAAGTTCCAATCCTATCGATTTTCAATTCGGGAACTTCAAAATGTATCTGTGTCGTAAATTTCGGCAGCAAGATAGGAAAATCATCCGGAATTGCTCTGGATAACGTCGCTCGTTTCCCCTGACTACCTAAAAAAAATCTTGGCAGGACTTCCATATCAAAATCCTGCAAATCATAATGGCTATCATCCACTACTATGCCATATTCCTTTAATCTGGCACCTACTACCTTCGCCGCCCGCAAAGCTGTTTCCGGTTTCCAGTGATGGTCTGTCCTAAAGAAATACTCATGATAGTTTCGCTGTTCTGCCTGCGCCCAATTATACAAATCCTTCCTTAGATCCAAGGTAGCTATGCCCTGTGCTTCCAACTGTGCCAGCAAATCGTCACAATTCTGATTGGTAAAATCAAAAATACCATTAACCGCAAAATCTCCATACGGGTCTACCTTAAACGGAGCCTGTATATACAGGAACTGGCCGCCGTGTTCTGTCACTTCCTGTGCTAAGCCAGCCAGAACAGCAGACCTTTCCTGCATAGCTTCTTTGTCCCTAGGGTAACAGAACGTCCATGCACCATCTCCCAACGAAAGCAGAGAATCCTTGTCCTGACTGGGCAGCCCCCAGCCAATTTCATCCGCATATCCACGTCCAGCCTCAGCCAGTTTGTAATAGCCCATCAAGTATTTGCCTGTCCAATCATCAATTTTCTTTTCAACATTTTCCGCTTTCTTCTCTACCTTTTGAGCTAACTGCCAATCCTGCTTGTCCATGCGGTCAATATCCGCAAACGGATATGCTCGCGCCCAATCGATTTTCTCACTTTCTTTCCGTGACTCTTTCCGTGGCTTTTCCCTTTGCAACTCCTCATTGCCACATAATACCGTTTGCGTGATGAGATTGTCCATATGAGCCCGCTTTACGAGAATCTGCCGTGTCCCCAGCCGCACAAACACCGTCAGCATCACCAATACCAGCAATCCTGCCGCGCAGAGCATCAAGCCCTGCCGTTTATTGATTTTTCGCATCCCTGCTCCCCCTTAGAAATTAAAGTAAATAAATGGATTATAGCTGGAGCTGACAGCCACCACTAAAGTCAGCACAAAAATGCCCAGTGCCGCTACCGGCTCGATATTCTCCACCAGCTTACCGCCATGTTTTTTCAGCCACGGAATTACCGGTAGGGAAAAGACAATACCGGCTATCAGCACGCTGTAAGTCTGCCCCAGATAAAGCCGAAAATAATCATCAGCCAAGCCCAAACTGCCAAAACCAAACATCACACCGATATAATGCAAACCTGCCGTGAAAGTCTCCGAACGGAACATCACCCAGCCAATCATCACCGCCGCCATAGCATAGATATGAGACAGTACTCCTAACTTTTCTGGCAAACGGGTAAATTTTTCAACCATCAGCAAAACAAAGTAAAACAGCCCCCAGGCAAGAAAGGTATAATTGGCCCCATGCCAGATGCCCGTGAGCGCCCAAACCACAAAGAGATTCAGCACCCAACGCCACTTAGAACAGCGATTGCCGCCCAAGGGAATATAGACGTAATCCCGAAACCACAAACCCAGGGAAATATGCCACCGCCGCCAAAACTCCGTGGCGCTTTTGGCAATATAGGGATAGTTGAAGTTTTCAGCAAAGTGAAAGCCAAACATCCGCCCAAGGCCGATAGCCATATCCGAATACCCCGAGAAATCAAAGTAAATCTGCAAAGTATAGGCCACAGCCCCAAGCCATGCCGTTCCCACCGAAAGACTACCATTCATAGCAAAGATAGTATCTGCAAGCTGGCCCATATAATTAGCAATCAGCACCTTTTTCGCCAAGCCATAGATAAAACGCATCATGCCCTCACTAAAATCCATGAGGTTTTCCTGCCGTCCCATTATTTCTGCGGCTATCGCATCATAACGTACGATTGGCCCGGCAATGAGCTGCGGGAACAACGCTACATAAAGACCCAACTTCAGAACGCTCCGCTGAGCCTCGGCCTTGCCGTAGTAAACATCAAATAAGTAAGACAACAGCTGAAAGGTAAAAAAAGAAATACCGATAGGCAGAGCAATGGCAAAGTCCTCTAAGCTGCCAACCAGCAAACCAAGTTGTCCCAGTACAAAAGTCAAATATTTAAACACAAAGAGCAGGCCCACATGAAAAGTCACGCCTGCTACCAACCACCATTTGCGCCGGCCGTTATGCAAATGACAACCAATAGCATAACCAATGCCAATAGAAATCAGCATCAAGAACACAAACACTGGCTCACCCCAAGCATAGAACAACAAACTAGCCAACAGCAAAAATACATTACGAAACTTCCGCCCTCTTAGCCAAGGATTGTAATAGATACATAAAGTCAACGGCAAAAACAGAAATAAAAATACTGTGGATGAAAAAACCAAACAGAACGCCTCCCATGAAATTTTGTGGTATTTTTTATCACTCCCTTAATTAGTATAATCATATTTTAGTATTTTTCAACATGTATATTCCTATTTCATCACTTTATAGAGCAGAAAACTCCTTCTTTGCTAAACTAAAAAGCAAAAGGAGATTTACCCATGCTTACAAAGAGACTACGGGCTCTGCGCGAAGATTCCGACATAAAACAAAAAGAGATTGCCGAAGCCCTGCAAATAAAGCCTAATACCTATAACCGCTATGAATGCGGTGTCAATGAACCTGATATTGCAATGCTGATAAAACTAGCCGATTACTTTGAAGTGTCCTTGGATTATCTCTTGGCACACGAACCGAAAAATACCAACAATCTGCCTGACCTTTCTCATTTTCTGCTAAGCGGTGACTACCAGCTTTTCGGCCGTACGCCCACCGATGACGAACGGCAAAAATTAGCCGCCGTCGTAAAATTGTTTTTTTCATAACCCACAATAAAGGAGCCGTAAACAAAAAATGCAAAAAGCATGTTGTTTACGGCTCCTTTATTGTAGAACTTATGGCATGGTAATATTCCGATAACCGAAATCATTTTATGTTCTGTTATCCTTATTGGTGGATTCTGCCTCCATCATCAGGCGGTCAAAATCGCTGATATATTTTTTATCTTGAAGGACTCGATACTGTTCGAATTCAGATTCAGCGAAAGCCTTGGCGATAGCTGCAGTAACTTTTTCTTTATCCTGCAACACCTCGGCATCATTGAACTGCAGAAAGGCATCAAGCTTATTTGACCAGTCAGCCATGGTCATGGGAATATGACGACGAGCTTGACGAGTTGCGTAATCCAGATACATCGTGACAATCTCGTTAAGCCCCTGCAGCTCTACCGCTGTATTGCCATGAACAGCATAGTGCATTTTATTCTGTACCGTGGCAAAGAAATCACGGGTGATTGTACTTTCCAGCGTATAATCCACTGCAGTGGCGTAGATGTCCGTGATTTTCTGATAGAAGCGGCGCTCACTGGCGCGAATTTCCTGAATCTCAGAAATCAGATGCTCAAAATAGTCTTCATCAAAAATCTGACCATTGATAAGGCGATTCTTATCCAGCACATATCCCTGCATGGTAAAGGTGTTTAGCACCTTAGTTGCCCACTGGCGGAATTGAATAGCACGCTTAGAGTTTACCTTGTAGCCAACAGCAATGATAGCAGGCAGGGAATAAAAGTTATACCGATAGTTTTTGCCATCATCGGCAGTTTGTGCCATTTTGGCACAAACTGCATTTTTATCTAATTCGCCATCTGTGAAAATAGTTTTCAAATGCTTGGTAATGGCTGTTCTGCCTACATCAAAAAGTTCTCCCATTGCCTTCTGCGTCAGCCAAACGTCGCCATCCTGTACGCGCACCTCGATAGAGTCAGCACCACTATTCTTGGTAAATACCAAAAAATCCACCGTGCTATTGCGGACATTAACTTTGTTCATTAAGCCACTCCCTTCCTCCTACCATATATATCCATCCTTCCTGGTAACATTCCCCGGACTGTCAGCAAAAGTATAGTATATGTCAGAAAGAATGTCCACTTAACGGACAAAAACACGGCAAAAGAATTCAGTCAAAACGCTCGTCAATCACGCGCTTGGTTTTCTTTTCGCTGCGCGGCAGCAGGCCAAGTTCGACGACTTTGACGATTGGCGTGAAGCCGATACGGCTCTTGACTTTCTGTGCAACCTTTTCGGCCATCTGCTGGAAGTTGACCGAACCATTCGTCTCAATGTAGATGCGCATGGTATCCTTACCGTCGAGATGGGAGATACGGATCTGGTATTCACTCGACAGCTCGGGGAAGGTATGCAGGATTTCCTCGATCTGTTTCGGGAATACGTTGACGCCCTTGATCTTGACCATGTCATCGCTGCGGCCGACCAGCGTATCGATACGCGGAAAGCGGCTGCCGCAGGGGCAGTCCCCCGGTACGATGCGCGAGATGTCATGGGTGCGGAAACGGATCAACGGCGCGCCTTCCTTGACGAGTGTCGTGATGACGATTTCGCCATACTCGCCATCGGGTACATTCTCGCCCGTCTCGGGGTCGATGATTTCCAGATAGATGAAATCATCCCAGTAATGCATGCCCGTATTATGTGCGCAGCTGATGCCGATACCCGGACCATAGATTTCCGTCAAGCCGTAGATATCGTAAAGCTCGATGCCCAGTTCCGTCGCGATGCGCTCGCGCATCTTGGCGCTCCAGCGCTCCGAGCCAATGACACCTTTCTTCAAGTGAATCTTATCCTTGATGCCGCGCTTTTCGATTTCTTCTGCCAGCAGCAGTGCATAGGACGAGGTCGCCGTGAGCACCGTGCTCTTCATATCCATCATGAACTGCAGCTGCTTATCCGTATTGCCCGGCCCCATGGGCACGACCATCGCACCGAGCTTCTCGGCACCGTTCTGGAAGCCGATGCCCGCTGTCCAGAGACCGTAGCCTGGCGTGATCTGGATGCGGTCTTTGTTCGTGATGCCGGCGAATTCGTAGCAGCGCTTGAACATTTCGGCCCAGTCATCGACATCCTTGGCCGTATAGGGAATGATAACCGGTGTGCCTGTCGTGCCCGAGGACGAATGGATGCGGACAATCTGACGTTCCGGCACGGCCAT
>NZ_JAILPX010000096.1 GCF_024699275.1 Selenomonas sp. | reverse complement strand
GTATTTTGGGCGAACCTATTGGTACGTGCCTGCTCGCCTACTTTATCTTGGCGGAAAGAATCGGTAATCAGCAGTTGGTAGGCATAGCTGTGATTATGTTGGGCATGGTGGTTTTTTTTATGCCACGGCGAATAAAATAATTGTTGACGCGCAAATTTCTTTATGGTAATCTATGGACAAAGACTACAATTGTATAGGAAATGCTTTCTAGGATTCCGCAGTCTTTTGACTGGCAGGTCCGAGGGAAGGCGTATGGCTCAGCCATATAACACGGAAGGATAAAAGCCCAGGAGAATTTAGAGGTTCTCTTGGGCTTTTATCCTTTTTGTGGTATATAGATTTGTGTGTTATGGATGAGGAGGGTATTTTTATGCAGGGGAAAATTTTAGGTCAAAAACTAACAAGAAGGAAATTCCTGCAAGGTTCGGCAGCCGCCATAGCTATTGGTGCTGCCTGGCTCGAAGGGGGATTTCTGTTGGGCAGGGCGCAGGAAAAGAAGGAGAATATGACGGAGACGATTACTTATGGCGTCTGCCGCGGCGATTGTTTGGGGCATTGTCCTATGCGGGTGCATGTACGAAATGGGCATGTGGTCAAAACCTCCAAACTTGGTCATCCAATTCCTGAGTTTGAGCGTATCTGTCAACGAGGACTTACCCATGTACAGCGGATTTATGCCGCTGACCGCTTGCAACATCCTCTGCGGCGCGTGGGAAAGCGGGGCGAGGGAAAATGGGAACAGATTACTTGGGAAGAAGCTATCGAGGAAATTTGTGGCAAGTGGAAAGACTATCGGCAGGAATTTGGGAACGGCAGCATTGCCTTTTCGGATTGTGCAGGTAATTCTGCCATTGATTCTCGTCCCTACACCAAAAGATTGTTTAATCTGTTGGGGGCAACACGTATTGATAATTCTTTTGATAACAGTTTCTTTTCGGGCATACTGGATACGACGGGGGATAGCCCCTGGTCGGTGGGTGATGATGAGCGCAATATCCTAAAGGCAAAATACATATTCGCGTGGGGAAGTAATCTGACGGAGGCCGGGCATGTACACTATGCTTTTATCAATAAAGCCAAAGATTTAGGTGCCAAACTCATTGTTATAGACCCCAATTATACCATTGCTGCCAGCAAAGCTGATTGGTTTGTACCCATCCGCCCCGGAACAGATGCGGTGCTGGCTATGTCAATGCTCAACGTGGCCATAAAAGAAAATTTGACCGATGAGGAAACTTTGCGGCGAGGAACGGTAGCGCCGTTTCTGGTAAAAGAAAGCGATGGCAAGTTTTTGCGTTTAAGTGATTTGGGGCAGGCTGAACCCGAAAGTGAAGCAGACGCGATTGTTGTGCGTGGTATAGACGGAAAGCTGGGGCAGATTGAGAACATAGACCATCCTGTAATTCATGGAACCTTTGATATACAAGGATACAAAGTGACTACAGCTTATGACCTGCTGGCGGAACGGGTGAGGGAATGGACACCAGTCAAGGCGGCAGAGATTTGTGATATTCCCGTAGAATCCATTGAAAAACTAGCCCGCATGTATGCTGCTGGCCCGACAACGCTTTGTGGAGGTTATGGGCCTGATCATTACGCCAATGGGCAGCAATTTTATTATGCGGTAATGGCTTTGGTACTGGCTACGGGACAGATTGGTAAACCGGGAGCCGGGCTTAATGGTCATGCTATGTCAGGTTTCTTGGAAAATTACGCGGATATTGATGATATCGTTACACCGCCGGGGTGTCCGGAAGGAGTGACCATCAATGCACCTTTGGTGCCGGAAGCCCTTATAAGCGGTAAACATGGTGATAAGCCCTTGGTGCTAAAGAGCCTTTATGTCTATGACCAGAATTTATTGGGAAATCAGACGAATCGGCAGCTTTGGCTGAATGCTTTGGATAAAATCGATTTATTTGTTGTTGCTGATGTAACCATGAATGACACATCGCGTTATGCAGATATTGTTCTGCCCGTGGCGCATTATTTTGAAACCGATACTTATGATATGAGTTATTCGGGCGTGGCCGTATATAATGCTAAGGCTGTAGAACCTTTGGGCGAGTCTAAAGGTGATTTTGAAATCGTCAATATGCTGGGCAAAGGCATGGGGATGGAGCAGGAATTTTCTTTGACCAGAGATGAATTTCTCCGCAGGGCGTTGGATAATGATAAGGCCAAAGCTGTAGGTCTTTCCTGGGATAGATTGAAGGAAGAAGGTTATATTCATATCTTAAAACCGGAAACCCCCGTATATATGCATGGGGAAGGCTTTTCTTTTCCTACGACGACCAAGCGCGGAGAATTTTATCGGGAAAATGTGGCACCTATAGCTGATGTGGGAAAGGATTTTGACAAAAAACGTGAGGCTCTGCCTTGCTGGAATCCACCTTATGAAGCTTGGACACAAGATGCTGGGGGCTTTAAGAAAAGTGCTGCAGCAGAAAAATATCCGCTTATATTTACCTCGAAACGGCCTAAATTCCGTGTGCATACGCAGTATTCCAGCAATCCATGGCTACTGGAGTTGTGGAAGGAACCTGTGGTGACGATACATCCGAATGATGCGGCAAGCAGGGGTATTAAAACCGGTGATGTAATGAAGATCTTTAATGACCGTGGTTATGTCGTGGTAAAAGCGGCAGTTAATCCTGCAAATCGTCCCGGAGTGCTGGTGATTGACCATGGCTGGCAGAAGGAAGATTTTATTGAGGGGCATTATTCGGATTTAAGCTCCCATAAAAGTGATGTAATGGTGACGAACAATGCTTTCTTTGATTGTGCAGTAGAAGTGGTAAAACAGTAAGAGGAGGGGATCAATTATGCGTATGGGAATGGTCATAGACCTGAAAAAATGTATTGGCTGCCATAGTTGTGCCGTGGCCTGCAAGTTGAATAACAATCTGCCGGATGGCATGTGGTGGAACCGGGTGCTTACCAAAGGGGGAGAGGTCATGGACACGGCTTCGGGAACGTATCCGGACAAGCTGAACCTTATGCATATTCCCGTGAATTGCCAGCACTGTGAAGATGCGCCCTGTGTCAAGGCCTGTCCGGTAGGGGCATCCTACAAGGCAGAAGATGGTACTGTGCAGATTGATTACGACAAATGTATCGGCTGCCGTATGTGTATGGCGGCTTGTCCCTATGATGCCCGCAGCTTTAATTGGCAGGAACCGGAGTACCCTTTAAATCACGCAGTGGGAGAAGTGGATGCACCGAATCATCAGGGACATATTGTAGAAAAATGTACGTTCTGTAAGAATCGCCGTGACCGTGGCCTGGAGCCGGCCTGTATGGAGTTATGTCTGGGACGGGCGCGTTATTGGGGGGATTTGGATGATCCCGAGTCGGATGCAGCGAAGGCTATGCGCGGGCGGAAAACCATGCGTTTGCTGGAGAAAAAAGGCACAAAGCCACAGGTCTATTATCTGCTTTAAGGAGGCGGTGAATATGAAAAAGACGATGCTCGTTTGGCTGCTGTTGGCTGTAACTGGTGGATTTTGTTATTTGCTGCAGCTTATTTATGGTGCAGGTACAACCAATATGCACAATTTCCTGCCTTGGGGTTTGTATATTGCTGGTTTTATGATTTTCACCGGCATTGCGGCAGGTTCTTTGCTGCTGGCAGGGAGCGCATGGCTGGTGGATGAACTGGCTCCTTTTCGTCCGTTGGGAAAGATTATGACCTTTGCTGGTGTTTTTGGAGGGCTGGCAGGGGCTGGTCTGTTTATTATGGTCGATATGGGAAATCCTCAAAGAGGAATATATATGCTCTTGTCTCCGAATTTATCGTCGCCGCAAGTTTGGGATGCGATGATTTTATCCCTTTATGGTTTGGTCGGCAGCTGTTTTATGTATCGGTTATGGCAGTTTTATCAAGGCAAAATCACCGCAGCCAAGGTAAAACCTGTGGCTGGTCTGGCGGTAATAGCAGGCCTTATGGTTGTGGTAACGTCTTTTGCATTTGTTCTGCTGGTATCTTCACCGGGCTGGAATAATCCGGGTGAGGCACTATCCTTTTTGTTTGCAGCGTTGATTGCGGCATTTGCTGTACAGTTGTTGGTGTTGCAGCATTTGCATCTGGTAAAGTATATAGAGCTGGAGCAGAAGGTGGTGAGTTGGCTGGCTGGCAGTATGATTGTGCTGCTGACGTTGGAGCTGCTTTATATCGCAGCGGAAACCGCTATAGGTCTGTATGCTCCTTATGGTGAGGAGGCAGCTGGTGTTCATTGGCAGCTTATGGGAAAAGGCGCACCTTTTTATTGGCTGACTAATTCTGGTCAGCATGGCGGCTATAGGCTCACTGGGACGCTCGTACTGGCGGATGGGTAGTTATTTGGCCTTGCTTTCCGTGCTGCTGATTAAGTACAATTTATTGCAGACGGAACAGTTAAATCCCTTGCTGCCTTATGCCGGTCCGTCTGTCTATAACCCTCCGGCTTTAGGAATATATGTCCCTTCACTGGTGGAATGGGGAACAGC
>NZ_JAILPX010000094.1 GCF_024699275.1 Selenomonas sp. | reverse complement strand
AGCCGCGCGTAAATGGTGCTTATGATTTTCAAGGCTATAGCCCCAATGTGTTGACCGGCGATGTAGGAAAAAGGATTCTGCCGGGGGGAGACCTCAATGAAGTTTATCGTGCTTATCTGGATATGGTGGCAAACTTTGCGCTGCGTCTGCAGGATAAGCATATCCCAGTGATTTTCCGCCCGCTGCATGAACATAATGGAAGCTGGTTCTGGTGGGGAGGCAGCAATATCAGCAGCAATGATTTCTTGGCATTGTGGAAATATACGGCAGAATATATGCGCGATGTGAAGGGCGTACATAATTTCCTCTATGCGTATTCGCCCAATGGCCCCTTTGCGGATGCGGCTGCTTATTTGGACCGTTATCCTGGCGATGATTATGTGGATATATTCGGTGTGGATACCTATGATGATGATCAAAGCGGCAGCTGGTATAAGAATCTTTCCCAAACGTTGGCGGTCATGGAAAAGCTGGGAAAAGAGCGCCATAAAGTCATTGCCCTTACAGAAGCCGGTGTACGCAGAGGTGGCAGCCTGGCTGTACGGGATAATGTGGATAAAAAGTGGTTTTCCAAGGCCGGAAAAATCTGCCGGGAACATAAGGCTGCTTATTATATGGTATGGGCCAATTTTGACAAAGAGGAACATAATTTCTTTATGCCCTACATGGTGGATGATAAGCGCGGGCATGAGATGATAGATGAATTTACAAGCTTTTATAACGAACCGGCCAGTATCTTTGCCGATGGCAATACGGACTATAAGAAATTGCAGGCAGGTACGGTGAAATGAGCGGCGGGGCAAAATACCAGCAGATCGCTGACATAATCCGCGAAGCTATCCGTAAGGGCGATTATCTGCCTGGCAGTCAATTGCCCCTGGTAAAGGATTTGTGTACCGAGTTTGCCGTCAGTCGTATAACCATCAAACATGCGATAGATGAACTGGTTCATGATGGATTGGTAGTAAAGCGCCGGGGAGCAGGGACTTTTGTCAAGGCCGTCGCTGACAGTGCCGTGAGCAAACGCAGTAAGTTTTCTCAATTCGGGGGCTTTTCGGAGTATTATTCCGGGCACAAGATACATACGGAGGTCTTGCACTTTGCGATAATCCATCCTGACGTGGAAGTGGCCGGGCAGTTGAAAATCTCCCCGGATGATTTTGTCTACGATATCCAGCGTCTGCGTTGTGCAGATGGCGAACCGGTGGTCATCGAATACACACAGATGCCGATGGATCTCATTACTGGCTTGAAGGAAAAACATTTACAGGATTCGCTTTACCGTTATATCGAAGGGTCTCTGGGGATGCATATCCAGTCCGCGCATCGTACCGTGAGAGCTGTTATGCCTACGGAGACGGAACAGGAACTTTTGGGCATAACGGGAAAACTGCCAGTATTGGAGGTACAGCAGACTGCGTTCTTATCCGATGGCCGTCCGTTTGAATATTCCTTGTCCCGCCACCGGGGTGACAAGATGGATTTTAAGGCAGTGTCGGTAAGATAATGGGGGAGAAATAAATAATATGAAGGAAAAATGTTTTTTAACGGCTTTTGCCATAGGAATGGGATTGACAGTAAACTGTTTTGCGGCAGCCAATCCTTTCGCAGATGTTCCGGCAGATCATTGGGCCTATGATGCTGTAGCACAGTTGGCAGCAGATGGTATCATTGAAGGTTATGGCGATAAAGACTTTCAGGGCAGCCGTAATATTACCCGGTATGAAATGGCGCAGATGGTGGCAAGAGCCCGGGCAAAAAATAGCAGTGGCAAGGATAAGATGTTGTTAGAGAAATTATCAGCAGAGTTTAGTGCGGAACTAGAGAATCTTGGGGTTAAAGTCGCCAATCTGGAAAGGAATGCCGACCGGGTAAAATGGAGTGGTGTTTTTGCTCAAAAAGCCATGAGAGGCAACAGTGATGAGCATACTTGGTGGGAAAAAGAATTGTTCCTCAATGTAGATGCGGCAGTTAATGATACGTGGAATGTTCATGCCGGCATTGATACGAAGTGGGGAGGCAATGATGGCTGGAACAGTGAGAAAGAATTCTCGGATGCATACGGAGCTTCCCAGGCAAAAGTATCCAATATGATTTATCACTTGTATGCTAAAGGGCCGCTGGTTAAGGGCACGACAGCTACGCTGGGTCTGTTTACGCCTGGTTTGCAGGATGGAGTCGTAGGCAATGCCAGAACAAAAGGCCTGGAACTAGACTATCAGGTGGGAAAAAGTACGCTAAAAGCCTATGGTGGCAATCTGCATGAGAAGGTATCGGATATGTCCTCGGTCTGGTCCGATGCGTTTCGCCGTCATGGGGATCGCGGAGATTTTGAATACGTTGGTACAGGTGCGGGGGGCACAGAAACGGGTTTCAAGGATCAAAAGCTGCGAGTCTGGGGCGTGTCTGTAGAACATCGTTTTACGAAGGATACGATGGCAGGCTTAGGTTATTACAATCTGCATTCACCAGTCGCCTATGGTGACAGTCATTTGGGCATAGTGGCCGTAAATTTACGCCAGCGCCTGACGGATAATTGGGAAATGACCGGTTTTTATTCGCATGGCAATCAGCATTATCAGAATAAAGCCTACGATGTTAAGCTGGTATATAATGGCAGTCCCTGGGGAAATAAAAAATTTGGCGGTTCTATAGGCTACCGGTATCTTGGATCGGATGCCCTTATTATGAGCAGTGTAGTCAATGGCAGTGAAAAACCAGGCCGCAAAGGTTTTGAGGCCAGTCTTTGGTATCATTTCACGAAAAATATCCAAATACAGGGTTATTTATTTAATGGTACAGCGATAAATGAAGCGTATGATAATAATGCACATCGTACTGCCTATTTCACAAACTTGCTGTTCAGTTTTTGATGACGCATTATGGGACATCTGAATCAAGCCGCGAATCTGCTCTCGTTTGTACTTTTAAGCATTTCGCTATATAATATATGCATATAGGAGTAAGGAGGGCGGCAGTCGTGTTAAAGTATGAGGCAATCGCCAGAGAACTTAGAGAGGATATACAACAAGGCAAATATACCCCAGGGGAGCAGCTGGCACTGGAAAAAGAAATGTGCCAGCAATATGGCGTTAGCCGCATAACGATAAAACGGGCTGTCGATGAATTGGTTAAACAGGGACTGGTAGTCAAACGGCGCGGGTCGGGAACTTTTGTAAAATCGCTCAAGGACGAAGATGTGAAAGAACTGAGCATGGCAAACCAGTTTTCTGGTTTCGCGGCGACGTTCAAGGGACGCAAGGTCGCTTCGAAAATCTTGCGATTTGAGATCATCCATCCTACGGCTGAGGTGGCAGCTAAACTGCAATTGGCTGTGGACGATTTTGTCTATGATATTATCCGGGTGAGATTGCTGGATGACCGGCCTGTGGTGGTGGAATATACGCAAATGCCGATCCAGCTGATTGCGGGCCTCAAGCGGCAGACGCTGGAAAAATCGATTTACAGTTATATCGAGAAGGATTTGGGCTATAAGATCCAATCGGCGCATCGTACGGTGCGCGCTGTAATGCCTACGGATGAAGAACGTGAGCAGCTGCAGATAGAGGGGGTGCTTCCCTTGCTGGAAGTCACACAGGTGGCCTTCTTGGATGATGGCCGCCCGTTTGAGTATTCGATTGCCCGTCATCGAGGCGATTACAGCAATTTCCGCTCGGTGAGCATTCGGTGAAGGTAATTTAGAAAATGGAGTGATGTATTGATGTTGGAACCTATGCTTTTGAAGGCACCGTTGAAAGATTATCTTTGGGGCGGCAACCGTTTGAAGAACGAATACGGCAAGGAATCCGATTTGGATATCGTGGCAGAAAGCTGGGAACTTTCCTGCCATGAGGCAGGATTGAGCGT
>NZ_JAILPX010000080.1 GCF_024699275.1 Selenomonas sp. | reverse complement strand
CAGGCACCAACGGATGAAGAAATCAATCTGATTGCAGTAATGCCGCATGGTATCATCGGAGGGATTTCCCTTGGCAACAACCCGGCGAATGAATTCAGCATAGTGCAGGATGAAATATTCCGGGGTAATCTGATGAACATCAAGCGTTTGTGATAATGAATTTGTTGATATAGTCAAACTAGTGTCAGACATGGAATCCTCCTCTCTAAGTTATCAGATAATTATGGTAATATCGGTTGTTGCGAAAAAGATGGTGGAAATGTTTCTTTTTTTATTTTACAGTGGCTTTGAGGAATTAGCAACAGTAAAATGAAGAAAAATTTTTGTGATTTTACTGAATCAATTTTAACCGGCCTATCACTCCCTTTAAGCGTTTTTACAGTTTAGGATATGCATTTATATTCAGAATTACGTTCGCGTGCCTTAGAGAGGATTCTACGAGGTCGTTTTTCGGCTACCCAAAATTTTGGTTCGTAAAATGGAAGGGAAAAAAGGGGCTGTTGCATGAGTGAAAAATCACTTATGCACAGCCCCTTCCTTTTTGGGAGAATCATTTTTTACTTATTCAGACCCTTAGCCTGCATCCATTTTTCCATTGTCTCAGCCACCTCCTGGTTATTAAGGTCGGCCATCATGAAGTGGGTGTTGCCCTTGATGCCTATATCCGGCAGATATACTACCTGTACATCACCGCCATGCGCCTTCATGACTTTTTCCCATTTATAGGCCAGATTCAGGCGCACGCGCCAATTGTCCAGCCCCCAATGGCTGTCGGGCTCCGGGCCGGTTTTGATATTATCGCCGAAATACACGACCATGGGAATTTTTAAGAGCTTTTGAAACTCCTCGTCGCTGACCTCCATTCCCGGTGCGGGGAAGGGGCTGGTGGTTGCTTCTACCTCCGGCAGTTCGCCCTTGGGGAAGGGGAAGGTGCCGGGTTCTAAGGCGATAACGCCCTTTACCTTGTCACTGTGGGCAGCCGTGAGCCAGCCGGGACCACCGCCTGCGGAATGGGTAACCAGTACGCCGTCACCGGCTTTTTCCATCACCGCCGTCATGGCCTCTGCCACCACCTGCACATCGAACTTGCCCGTGTCGGGCGTTATCTGATAGAAGAACTGGGCTCTTGATTCCTCATCCCGGGGGACGGCTGCATTGTCATAGTAGCCCGGCCACTGGCCGATGCGGAAATTATCGTACCACAGCTGGTCCTGAGGCTGCGCCGTGAGATTTGCCGGGACGGTGGAATTGCCAGCCCTGCCGCGCCGCGGCTCATCCACGATGAAAGTCTTGTAGCCCTTGACCAAAAAGATATTCTGGAAGCCGTCCCGGCCATCAGGCGTTGTCTCCCAGGTCTTGCCGGACTGGCCGTAGCCATGGAGGAATACCAGGGCATTTTTTCTGGCCTTCACAGGCATCTGCCAAAAGACATAGGCCGCATCACCATGCAGGGTTTCACCGTCAAAATTCGTAGGTTCTGCGTCTTTATAGGTACCCGGAGCCGTCACCACTTTGCCACCGGCAAAGAAACTGCCCTGATCGGCAATGGTAACGGGACGGCTCATAGCGCCTGCGGTGCTGGCAAAAAGGCTCATCGCCAGCAGCAATGGCAGCATTTTTTTCTTCTTCATCGCGTAAGCCTCCTTAATGTTTGAGCGATTCATATTCCTGCACGGGGAAATCATACCAGGTTACATCATGATTATCCTGCGGACTGATGGCAATATGGGCAAAGCTGCTATAGGGAGCCGCACCATGCCAATGAACTGCCCCCGGCGGACAATAAACCACATCGCCCGGATGCAATGTCTCAAGCTTACCGCCTTTTAACTGATGCTGACCCACGCCATCCGTGGCAATGAGTATCTGCCCCGTCTTATGGCTGTGCCAGCGGTTGTATGTCCCTTGGGGAAAGACCACATAAATCCATTCGGGAGAGTTTGCTTCGTTGGGGCTGGTCAGGACTTTGCTCAAATGCACGGGCTTGTTGAAATTCGGCGAATTAAAAGGTTCCGGCGGATAGGCAAACAAGAAATTTTCATCCTTTTTAGCTGCCGCAGCCACGCTGTTTTCTACAGCTGTGCGATTTGCCTCGCTATACTCCTTTTCGCTGACCATGCCCGTATGCGCCTTGAGGTCTGCCGGAGCCTGCCAGTCCTTGTCATAAATCACAATCTGCTGAAAGCGGGAATCTTTCGTGGCTCCATGGAAATGGCTCACGCCTGCCGGAATCTGCACCACATCGCCGGGCTTTATCAACACAGCCTTTTTGCCCCACTCCTGATAAAGGCCGATGCCCTTAACGCCGATAACCGTCATGGCTCCGTGGGTGTGCCAGCCGCTGTAGCTGCCCGGCTCAAAGGTAATCACATTGCTTTGGGGCACTTTATACACATCATCGGCACTTATTAAATCGTTTCTGTGTACCGTACCTGTGAAGCGGTCGGAAATATCCTTGCCCAGCGGAAAGGGCATCGCTTCCTTTTCCGCCGCCGAAGCCTCTGCGGCAGAGCCCAGGAAAACCATCATCATAAAAACCATTATCCATTTCAGCATGCAAAATCACTCCTTCTGTCCTTGTTTTCTCCCTTAGGCTGCCATCATCACTGCCATAAACCGGTCAGGAATTCATCAAACTGACGTATGGTTTCCTCATTGGGAGTTCTGGCATCTATTGTAAAGCCATCCATCAGCTTAGCCCCCGGCTGCAGCTCCTGAATGGTTTCCAGATTATTGTTAAAGCCGCTGCCGCGATGAATGCCAAAGGGCACCACCGTCTTGCCCGAAAAGTCTGCCAGCCGCAAATAGGAGCTGACCGGTGCCGGCAGGGTGTACCACCAGATTGGGGTGCCAAAGTAGATAACATCATACTGGGACAAATCGGGAAGCGTTCCCCGAAGTTCCATCTGCCGGTTTTCTTCAATATCTGCCCTGGCCTTATTGGTCATATCATCAAAATTAGGCTTGTATGCCTCTCTGGCAACGATGGAGAACACATCTGCCCCGGTCTTTTTTTGAATTTCCTTTACCATGACCTGCATATTGCCTTCAGCTACCAGCTTTTCGCCATGAAGGCTGGCAGAGGTGATGGCATCTACATCCATGCCGCTGGTGTCACCTATATTTTCGCTGTAGGTGAAGTAGATAACTCAACTTTCCCACCACGAAAATGACGCCAATCCCTAGAAAATACTGGCATCGCGTAGGATATAAAGCCTTTCTTGACAACAAAATAGCACCTGTTCTTGGTATAATGGAATCAGCTACAAAACCAAATATCAGAAAGGTGCTGACTACATGTTATACCAAAATTATTCTTTTGAACAGTCCCAAAATCAGATTTTCTCTGTCCTAAAGGAGCTGCAAATTGCTAAACTTCTTTACAAAGCCAATATACGCAAGGGCTGCGGCCTTTCTGC
>NZ_JAILPX010000047.1 GCF_024699275.1 Selenomonas sp. | reverse complement strand
CATATACATTCAAGAGAATATCCAGTGACGATAGCTGAGTGGTTCCACCTGTTCCCATACCGAACACAGTAGTTAAGCACTCATACGCCGAAAGTACTTGTCTGGAGACGGGCTGGGAGGATAGGGCGTTGCTGGTTAAGTGAAAAGCACCCTGTGGGGTGCTTTTTTTGTGCAGTTATGATATACTTTGTTTGTTATTAGGATAATTTTATGTAGAAGGGGGATTTGACTTATGATGGAAGAATTCAAAAAATTTATCATGCGTGGCAATGTTTTGGACATGGCTGTAGGTATTATCATCGGTGCTGCTTTTGGTAAAATTGTTACTTCTTTTGTCAATGACATTCTTATGCCACCGATTGGTCTCATATTGGGGCAAGTGGATTTCTCCAATCTGTTTATCAATCTGTCCAGCACACCTGCTATGACATTGGCGGAGGCGAAAGCTGCAGGATTACCTGTTATTGCTTATGGTACTTTCTTGAACGCCATTATCGATTTTTTGATTGTAGCCTTTGCTATTTTTATGTTGATTAAGCAGGTTAATCGAATGATGCCACACAAAGAGGAACCAGCGAAGGAACCGCGTCTCTGTCCGTATTGCAAAACCGAAATTCCCGATGCGGCAACAAAGTGCCCTCATTGTACGTCAGATTTATAAGTCCTTAATACCATAATCTTAATTTAGTGTAGAGTCCTATGTGATGTTTTCATATGGGACTCTTTTGTTCTTTACTGAGTTATCCACAGTAATATGGGAATAATAAAATGAATAAAGTAGCGTTTTTTAAGAAATACAGCGAGTTATCCACAGTATCCACAGTAAATACTGTGCACAGTGTGGATAAGTATAAGATTTTTGCTTGTTGTGCTAGTGATAGTTTTCAAAAAACTATGGATAATTGTGATAAAGAAATTTTCGTGATAATGGGCGAATATATGGTATAATGTCTTTTTATCAATAGTTGATTAGAGGAGGTTGTCGTAATTATATGGTAATGTCTAGAGGAAAGCAGTTATGGTTGACGGTGTTTTTAGGGCTGATGACGGCTATGGCACCATTAGCCACGGACATGTACCTGCCCGCTTTACCTACGATGCAGGAGGATATGGGGATATCGGCATCCTTGGCACAGATGACGCTTACCATGACCATGTTGGGGATGGCACTGGGGCAGATTTTTGTGGGACCCGTCAGTGATCGTTACGGACGTAAGCAACCGTTAGTGGCGGGGATGCTGGTATTTACTTTTTCCACTGTAGGGTGTTTGCTGGCGGAAGATATTTTGACGTTCCTGTTTTATCGCTTCGTAGCGGGATTTGCGGGGGCCAGTGGCATTGTGATTGCCAAGGCTATTGCCCGGGATGTTTGCGAGGGACCAGAACTTACCCGTTTTTTTGCTTTATTGATGATGGTGAATGGATTAGCGCCGATCGTTGCACCGATTATCGGCGGTCAGATCCTGCTTTTTACAACATGGCGCGGCGTTTTTATGGCCCTAGTGGCTGTGGGGATTTTTCAGCTATTGGCTACGTTTATTTATCAGGAAACTTTGCCTCGTGCCAAGCGGTTAAAAGGACTAAGGGCTTCTTTTGCTAAATTTCCTGTTCTTTTGCATGATCGTTATTTCCTGGGGCATTGTTTGGTGCAATGCTTTGTTTTTGGTGCCTTTTTTTCTTATCTATCGGGGTCATCGTTTGTATTCCAGAATATCTTTCATATTTCTCCCCAGATGTTTAGTTTGATTTTTGGTGGCATTGGCATGGGCCTGCTCTTGACGGGGATGCTTCCTGCAAGGCTGGCAGGAAGGGTGGCAGATGTGCAGATGCTTCGTATTGCTTTATTGGTGCCTCTGGTGGGATCGATTCTGCTATTGGGAGCTTTTGCTGCTGGGGCTGGTATGGGCTTGACGTTATTCTTGCTTTTTGTGACTATCGTACCCTTGTCCGTAGTAGGGGCTGCCAGTTTTTCATTAGCATTATCCAGGCAAGGGAAGAATGCTGGCAGTGCCAGTGCTTTGATTGGTTTTTTCTCCATGATTCTTGGTGGATGTATGATGCCGTTGGTCGGCATAGCCGGGGAAGGTACAGCTATTCCCATGTGTGTAATCATGCTTTGCGGTTATGGGATGGGGTATCTCGTTTTTCGCATGATGATCCTTCCGAATCATCAAGATTAATAGGAAAAAGAAATTTACCTGTGTATTGCCCGTAGAGGGGCTTTATGTTATATTGTGAGTGATGTTTTTATTGATGAAAGGAAAATCTGTATGAGATATAAAATGATTGCGCTGGATTTGGATGGAACGTTGGATAACGACGATAAAATCATTACGCCACGTACCCGGGAAGCGTTGATGGCGGTACAGGAACAGGGCGTGGTGGTGGCCCTGGTTTCCGGGCGACAGGCGCCGGGGCTGCAGCGGGAAGCGGATGCCTTGCATTTGGAGGATTACAATGGGTTGCGCATTTCCTATAATGGCGGTCGTATTCAGGAAGCGGCTACAGGAAAAATTCTCTTTGACAGTGCTATTGATAATGCTACGGCAGTGGAGTTTTTACGCCATTTAGAACAGTGGCCGGAGCTTTCGCCCATCGTGGATGATGGAGAATCCATTTATACGACGGATGCAAGGCGTCATAAGGTCATGGCTGAGAGCCGCAATAACAATCTTAAGGTCAAGATTGTGGAAAATATTGCAGATGCCGTTACCTTTGACCCTGTAAAGATTTTGACTGCGGCACCGAATGAAATTCTGGTCCCGCGTCTGGCGGATATTCGCCAGGGGTTTGAGGAGCGTTTGTCCTTTGTTCAGTCTGCACCTTGGTTTTACGAGGGAACGGTGAAGGGGGTAGGTAAAAATAGTGCCCTGAAGCAGGCGTGTAAGCAGTTGGGGATTACCTCTGCTGAAGTCATGGCTTTTGGTGATGCTCAGAATGATATGAGTATGCTGGAATTTGCTGGTTATGGTGTGGCCATGGGGAATGCATGTGATGAGCTAAAATCCATTGCTGATGAGATTACCGCCTCTAATAATGAGGATGGTATTGCCGTGACTTTGGCTAAATGGTTTGCTATCTAAAATTCAATCTTCCCATCAGGGAAGATTTTTATATTAATAGGAACTTATCGAGGGAAATAAATGAATGAGCAGCAGCACAAGCGCCGCATCCATTATAGCGGCAAATATCCCCGTCATTTTGCGGAGAAATATAAGGAATTGAATCCGCAAAAATACGGAGATGAAATAGCACATGTTATCGCTAAGGGAAATACGCCTGCAGGGATGCATATTCCGATTATGGTAACGGAAATTTTGGAAGTCCTTAATATTCATCCCGGTGAACAGGGCTTTGATGGAACTTTGGGTTATGGAGGGCATACCTTGGCCATGCTGGAAAAACTGGCGGGCAAGGGACGGCTTTTTAGTGGGGATATCGATCCTATAGAATCCAAAAAAACTGAAAAAAGGATTCGCGATCAGGGTTTTTCTGAAGAAATTTGGCAGTTGCGGAATATGAATTTCTGCGAAATTGATCAATTGGCCGCAGAGGTCGGGAATTTTGATTTCGTGCTGGCGGATTTAGGCGTTTCTTCTATGCAAATCGATAATCCGGAACGTGGTTTTACTTTCAAGAGTGATGGACCTTTGGATCTGCGTCTGAATCCGGATGACGGGATTACAGCTGCAGAGCGATTGGCCGATATATCCAAGGAGGAATTGGCGGGGATGCTTCGGGAAAATGCGGACGAGCCTTATGCAGATGAAATTGCCCGTCAGATTACTCGTCGGCGTTGGCCGATAAAAACTACGCGGGAATTATACGAAGAGGTGGCTAGGGCACTGTCTAAGGTGGCATTACCTGCGGATTTGCAGGAGCGGGCAGGTTATAGTACGAAAAAGCAGGCACTCGCCCGGGAAGAACTCACGAAAAAAAGCAGTGCCCGGGTATTCCAGGCACTGCGCATTGATATCAATCGCGAATATGAAGTTCTCTATGAATTTATGGAAAAATTGCCGGAAGCATTGAAATCAGGAGGGCGAGCAGCTATTTTAACTTTTCATTCCGGGGAGGACAGGATTGTGAAGAAGGCCTTTAAGTCCTATTATCAGCAAGGCATTTATCAGGATATCGCACAGGAAGTTATTCGCCCTTCGAAGGAGGAATGCTATCGTAACAGCCGGGCTCACTCGACGAAACTGCGCTGGGCAGTCAAGGCTTAATTGCGTCGGACTTTGGCAAAATTCAAAGCGGGAATATGTTCAATTAAATTCATGTTATGGGCTAGGGCGTAGAATGTCTCTAGCCCTTCTATGTATTCGTCATTTAGATTCCATTTGATGGTGTTGTATAGATAACTGTCCAGTTGCTGGGGCGTAAAGGGTTTGTCCTCAAGGACAGAGCCGATGATTTTATGCTTATGTTCGGGGTATTGGCGAAAAGCCTTGGTCACCCGGTCATAGATGAGTTGCAGCATTTCTGGATTGTTTTCGGCAAAGTCGTGGTTTACCACCCAAAGGGCGTAGACCATTTTCTTACCGGTAAGGGCCTGCCATTCCAGACCTAAATCGTAGTAATAGAGATTCTTTTCCTTATGATGATAACACCATAGGGCATCATCGCCAATGAGCAAGGCGGCTGAAGCATCATCAGGTACGGGGGTTTCCGGGGAAACATGGCGGACATAATAATTAGGAATGGCTCCGTAACTGCGCAGGATGATTTTCAAAAGGCAGTGGGAGGTGGCACTTTTGGCGGTGAGGATAATCTTATCATCCTTAAGGTCTTCAATTGGCTTTTTGGAAATCAGAAGAATGCTTTGTACAGCGCCATCTGTACTGACACAAACATCGGGGAGAATGAGCAACTTGTCACTATGCCGCGCATAGACAATGGATGAGGAATTACTCATATCCAGACGGTTGGTAATCAGGTCATTATTGAGTACTGCAGGTACTCCCCGTGTGATGGTCAGCCCTTGGGATGCACCATGGTTATAGCTATAGGAAAGCGGCAGGACGTTTAGGAAGTCGATATGTCCCACACGAGGACAGGTCATAATAGTTCCTCCTTTGTAAAAAACTTCCTTCTCATTATAGCGCGCTGGATTGTCTTTTGCCAACGGTAAAATCTTGTGAAAATAATCTGAAAAGTGTCCAATTGACTTTTCAAAGGCTTTGCGGTAGAATTGTTTGATGTAATCAACTTACAGTTATACAGTTTAGTGGAAGATTCATGTAGTTTTATGAGGAGGAAATATCCTATGGATGAGTATGTAAACTGGGGGCGTTGGTTCTCGATCCTGCATCGTCGTTCACAGCTTTTTGTGGTAGAGGCTTGTCAGAAATATGGTTTGACCTTTTCTGAATACATTATGCTGATTCGCGTTTTCGATCATGAGGGGGCCAAACAGGACGAGTTAGCGGGGATGCTTTATTTAGATAAAGCTGTGGTGACCCGCACAATCAATCTGCTGGTGGATAAGGGCTTTATTTACCGCGAGCCTGATACGAATGACCGCCGGGTGCGTCATATCTATTTGACGGATTATGGTCGTCAGCAGCATGATTATTTGCGTAGTGTCATACAGGGATGGGTCGATTATTTAGTGGAAGATATGGACAAGGATGAGATTAAAGAATTGTTCAATGGGTTCCACAAACTGGTGGACAAGGCCTGTGATGCGGATTTGGTGGACTTGGCCAAACATTTGCCGACGGGAGGCGCTGTACGTGAAAAACTTTAAGTTTTTAACGGGAGCATTACTGATGGTATCTATTTTGGTAAGTGGCTGCAGTCATAAGGCTGAAACACAGGACAAACCGGTATTGGTTAAGACCCAGCAGGCTGGATGGGAAAGTAATGCTGTAAGGGGCTCTTATTCGGGAACGGTCAAGGGGCGGCATGAAACCAATATGTCCTTTCAGGTAGGGGGGCAGATACTGGCCCGTAATGTACAGGAGGGCAGCAGGGTCCGAGCTGGTGATGTGCTTATGGTTATCGATGCCCGCGATGTGCTGCAACAGGCGAATCAAGGGGATGCCCAGGTGGCTTCTGCACGTGCACAATTGGACTTGGCGGAGAAGAATCTGGAACGGTATACGCAGCTCTATCAGGAAAATGCGGTGTCGCGTGCCACGCTAGACCAGTACCAAACCAATTATGATGCAGCATTTGCTGCATATAGGGGCGCGCTTGCCCAGCAAAAACAGGGGCATAATTCTCTAGGTTATACCAATCTTATCGCTGGGGCCAATGGGGTGGTGTCCGCTGTTTCGGCTGAAGAAGGCCAGGTGGTAGCTGCTGGGCAAACGGTGTTGACTTTGGTACAGACGGGCGAACTGGAAGTGGAGATCTCCGTTCCGGAAAGCAAGGTCAGCGAACTTACCATCGGGATGCCTGTGTCGATAAATTTTTGGGCCCTTAAGGGAAGAGCGGATGGCGCTATTCGGGAAATTTCCCCCATGGCTGACGAAGCTACCCGTACCTATAAAGTACGGGTGGCTGTTTCGGAACCGCCTGCAGGAATGCAGTTGGGGATGACCGCTAATGTCAGCATCAAGGGGATTGATGATCAGGAGGAGAACGGCGGTGTGCTATTGCCTTTGGCGGCAATCTTTCAGGAAGGGGATACCCCACAGGTTTGGGTGGTAGGTGAAGATAACACCCTTACCGCTAAAGCTGTTCGTGTGGAAAATCTTGGCGATGACAAGGTCCAGGTCA
Organism: Selenomonas sp.; assembly: GCF_024699275.1. The sequence continues at coordinate 89,625 of NZ_JAILPX010000047.1, read as the reverse complement.
AGGGGCTTAATGCTGGCGACTTGATTGTGGTAGCTGGTGTTCATAAACTTCATGAAGGTCAATCGGTGCGGACGGAGGCGGATTGATGAAAAATCTTACGGAAGTCAGTCTTAGGCATCGGACGTTGGTGTGGTATTTTATCATTATCACTGCCATTGGTGGTGTGTTCGCTTATTTTCACCTGGGCCGTATGGAAGATCCTCAGTTCACCATTCGGCAGATGGTTATAACTGCTGCCTGGCCAGGAGCAACGGCTGAGGAGATGCAGGAACAGGTAACGGATAAACTGGAAAAGCGTCTGCAGGACACGCCGCATTTGAAGGCCATTACCAGTGAGAATCGTCCGGGGCAGACGGTTATTTATGTCCAGTTGGATGATACCATTGCCAAAGCAGATATTCGTCCTACCTGGCGGGATGTGCGGAATTTTTGTGAGGATATTCAGCGAAATCTGCCCGAAGGCGTCTATGGGCCTTATTATAACGATCGCTTTGATGATGTTTATGGCACCATTTATGCGATTACTGGTGATGGTTATAATTATGAAGAATTACGGCAATATGCGGAAAAGACACGACGACTTCTCTTGAATATTCCTCATGTACAAAAGGTTGAGTTAATTGGGGAACAGCAGGAAAAGATCTACGTGGAACTGGATACCATGAAACTTTCTGCGCTAGGAATCAGTCCCCAGGTGATAGCCAATGCCCTGAAGACACAGAATGAAATGACGGCAGCAGCCATGGTCGATACGGATTCTTCTAATGTTTATCTGCGGTTGTCTGGACAGTTTGCAGATGTAAAAGCCATTGAGGAAATGCCCATCAGCGCAGGAGGACGCAATTTTCGTCTGGGGGATATTGCTAAGGTTTCCCGTAAGTTCAGTGATCCAGCAGATAGCAAAATGTTCTTTAATGGAGAACCTGCTGTAGGTATAGCGGTATCCATGGAGGATGGCGGCAATATTCTGGAGTTGGGGGAAGCATTAAAAAAACAGGTAGCTGCTATACAGGCAGATGTACCCGCAGGTATTGAAATCCAACAGGTGGCCAATCAGTCAGAGGTGGTAAAATCTTCCATTAACGAATTTATCAAAACCCTGCTGGAGGCTATTGTTATTGTCCTGGCCGTCAGTTTTCTTTCCTTAGGGATGCGTACTGGCATGGTGGTGGCCTGCTGTATTCCGTTGGTGCTCTGCGGTGTATTTATCTTTATGTATCTGTCAGGGATTGATCTGCACAAGGTTTCTTTGGGCTCGCTGATTATCGCCCTGGGGCTTTTGGTGGATGATGCCATTATTGCCGTGGAGATGATGAGTGTCAAATTGGAGACGGGCTTGAATCGTTTTGAAGCGGCCTGTTTTGCGTTTAAAGCCACAGCTAAACCCATGTTAACGGGGACTTTGATTACCTGTGCGGGATTTATACCGGTAGCTTTTTCCAAGGGGATGGCCAGCGAGTTCTGTAATGCGTTGTTCCCAGTTATTGGGGTTGCCTTGGTACTGTCCTGGATTGTCTCGGTTATGGTGGCTCCCCTTTTGGGCACGTATATGATTAAGGTAAAGCCTAAGACGGATGAGAAGGGCGAAATCAATCCTTATCAGAGCCGGTTTTATGTGGAATTCCGTAAAGTGCTGGATTGGTTTCTGCATCATCGCACAGGGGTACTGGCAGGTACTGCGGTGCTCTTCATCGTGTCTTTGCTGATGATGACGCATATCCGTCAGGAATTCTTTCCGACCTCTACCCGTCCGGAAGTATTGATGGAATTGCAGTTGCCAGAAGGGGCTTCGAAAAATGCTTCCCAAAAGGTAGCGGATAGGATGTCTGCGTTCTTGCAGCAGCGGCAGGATTTACTGGAAAATTATGCTTGCTATGTGGGGCGCTATACTCCTCGTTTTGTACTTACGGTTGACCCTAAAGCCGATACGGATAATGTCACTCACTTTGTGATGGTGGCTAAGGATGTTAAGGCACGGGAAAAGCTGGCAGCAGAACTGCGTCAAGCGTTCAATGAAGAATTCTCTGACGTACGGGCGAAAATCCAGTACGTTCAGACAGGGCCGCCTGCGGATTATCCGGTGATGCTTCGCGTGACAGGTTATACTACAGCACAAACGAAGGAATTGGCTCATGAGGTCGCCAGTATTGTAGCAGCAGATAACAACAATTACAATGTGAACCTGGATTGGAATGAAAAAAGCAAGGTTGTTAAGCTGGAGCTGGATCAGGATAAGTTGCGGGCCATGGGGTTAAGTGCTCAGGTGGTCAAGCAGATGATCTATACGGAAGTTACTGGGGCTACAGCGGCAGAATTTTACTCAGGGGATAGGACGTTAGCCATTACCCTGCGGCTTGCTGTAGCTGACCGGGGGGATTTAGGCAAACTGGGAAATCTGCCCATTTATCTCGGGAGCGCAGGATATGTACCGTTGGAACAGATTGCTAAAATTTCTTATGGAGCGGAAGAGGGGCTTATCAAACGGCGCAACCTGATGCCTACGATTATGGTTCAGGCAGATATCCATAGCGGTACTGCCAATGATGCTACTCAAAAGGCATATGAGGCGACGAGACAGCTGCGGGAGAATTTGCCCTTAGGGTGCAGCATTGAGCCTGCGGGAGCGTTGGAAGATAGCAATGATTCTCTGGGTTATCTGCTGACACCTATTCCGGCCATGATATTCGTAATCATGACTTTGCTGATGTTCCAATTAGGCAGTGGCAAACAGATGCTTTTGACTTTGCTTACCGCGCCTTTGGGACTTATCGGTGTGGTCTGGGGAATGCTGCTTACAGATTCGGCTATGGGATTTGTGGCAGAGCTGGGCATTCTCGCTCTCTTTGGGATGATTATCCGTAACTCCGTTATCTTAATCGACCAGATTAAGAAGCATATTGCTCAGGGTGAAAGTCCTTATGCAGCCGTGGTGGATTCTGCAGTATTGCGTTTTCGGCCCATTATGTTGACAGCTGCAGCGGCTATTTTGGGAATGCTGCCATTGATGGCCAGCACCTTTTGGGGACCTATGGCAGTGGCAATTTCCAGTGGACTATTAGTGGCCACGATTTTAACGCTGCTTGTGTTGCCCACTATGTACGTTGTAGCCTATAAAATAGGCAACGAAGATTCGTGCGATTAATAATCATAATTGTTTAGTGTAAATTTATTGACAATTTCACATAAGACCCTCTATAATAAGGTTTGCCAGGGGATTTCTGCGTTGACAAAAAGTCTCAATTCTGCTACTATGTAAGTTGAAATTGATAATATTTCTATATTATCGTTTGTTCTCCAATGGCAGAATGGGGAAACAGGATACCCATGATTATGTTATAAACGAGGTGCACTCGTTTATGAAGGATAAATGTTAAGGAGGATGGATTTGATGTTTCAGAAAACTGATTTTTGGATTGGTCTTGCAGTAGGTGCCGTTGCTGGTATTTTTGGCTATCGTTTCATGCAGGAGCGCGAAGCTCAGCTGGCTGCTATGCAGCAGGCTGCTCCCGCTGCTGAACTGCCTGTAGCTGAACTGCAGCGTCAGAAAGAGGAGCTTGAAGACCTCATTGCTGCTCAGGAAGCAAAGAAGGCCAAATAATCGTTTTGACGAAAAAGAGACTGCCGCTCTTTTATTGCGGCAGTCTTTTCTTGTAAAAAGATGAGGACATGCTGGGAGGAAAAGATTTTGACATTGTTGGGGAAAATGCAAATCCCGACTAATAAGCTGGATTTGTTTATTCGTTCTGTGGATATTTCGTCTTATCTGCCGGGACGGGTGCGGCTATATAGTGATAATATTATCGGTAATGCCAGTCTGGCTTTAGAGGTAAGAAACCAGCTTATGGCCTTTGCAGAAATCAGTCAGGTAGAAGTTAATACCACTTCGGGGTCCATACTTATCCTTTATGAGCCGGAAAACCTCCGCCGTAACGCAGATTTGCGGAAGGTGGAAGAATATATTATGACGCATGCGAGGAGGAAATAACGAATGTCTTATGCGACTGGATTGATGATGGGCACAGCACTGGTACAGGGGCTGGGCAGTATGTTGATGGGCGGCGGTGCCGCTGGTGTTGGTGCTGCAGGCATGGTGGGAGCTGGCAAGATGATGGGAGCCGGTAAGATGTTAGGCGGAGCCAGCCGCATGATGGGGGCTGGCAGCAATATGTTTGGCAGCAACATGCTGGGCAGTTCTTCACGTATGATGGGGGGCCGTGGCGGCGCTATGGGGGGAAAAGGCAGGAACGCTCGGAACGTTGAATTACCAGATTGGAATACGAAAACAAGTTACAAGCCGCTAGAGCCGTTTAAGCTGGAATCCGATTTGCCGGGACGTCGTCGTTACCGCGCAGCATCTATGTCCATGGAACTGGCAAGACTTCTGGAAGAAAAATTGGCAGCTTTTGGTTATATAAAATCCATCAAGGTGAATGCGGCAAGCGGCAGTATTTTATTGACCTTTGCTGAAGAAGATGCAGCCAAAATTGATGCATTGGCTAAATGGATGGGCGAGAAGCTTTTTGGGGTTAAGCAGGACGTACATGCATCACAGGGGCAGCAGCCGGGCAGGATGATGGCAGAAGCACAGGCGGGCAGCATTACCCGCAGTATTCGCAATACGGTACGCGCCCTCAGCAACTGGATAAAGGACCACACAGGCGGCATGTTCGATATGAGTTCCTTGGCATCTGTGTTGCTCTTTTTGCGCGGCTTCCGTAAGATGCTGCTTACTGGTCAGTATCCGGCAGGGTCCCAGATGCTTTGGTGGGCAGTGACTTTGATGAGAGGATGGCGTACCGTATGATGTACGGAAATTGTTATTATCATCTTCAGGCAGCCTTGGGGCGCGAAGAGCGGGCCAAGCTGGCTGCCAAGATTCGCCGTAATCGCAATATCGTGGCGGTTACGGTGGATGAACGGAAAGTTCATATCTGGTATAAGCGGCAGATGACGGCCTTCCAATTGCAGGAAATTCAAAAGATGCTCATTGATACAGTGAAACGTCTGCAGGAAGCAGCTATTACGCCGGCGGAGCGATTGGCTGATTATCGCCGGGATGCCGTGATTTCTCTGGCGGGATTTGCCGCTATGGAAGTGTTGAAGCGTACTTCGCCCCAGCTCTTTGAAGGGGCTAAAGTGTTGCGGAGTTTATTGGTGCTGGGGGTTGCCCGGAAGTTTATTCAAAATGGTGTTGCCGGGGTTGTAAAGGACCATCAACCCAATGCGGATACACTGACAGCTACAGCAGTTATCGCATCGGTACTGGCCGGCAAGCCGGAATCCAGTCTGACCTTGTTGGCGCTGTCCAATGGGGCGGAGATGCTTACAAGCTATGCTGCAGAAAAGGCGCGTACCCATATTTCCGGATTGTTATCGCTGGATCAGCGCTATGTCTGGCTGGTGGAAGGTGATGTGGAGAAAAAGGTACCGGTAGAGCAGGTCAAGGTGGGCGACACCATTGCCGCCCATACGGGAGAAAAAATCGTCGTGGACGGTCGGGTTGTCCGCGGTGATGCGGCAGTAAATCAGGCTTCCATTACCGGTGAGTCCAATCCGGCTATGAAGCATATGGATTCACCCGTGTATGCAGGCAGTGTGGTGGAAGCTGGAGAATTGGTTGTCAAAGTGGAAAAGGTGGGGAAGGATACTTCACTGGCTCACATTGTCCACCTAGTGGAAGAAGCGCAGAATCGTAAGGCTCCCGTACAGAATTTTGCCGATAAGATGGCTAATTTCCTGGTGCCGGTTTCCTTTATTGGCGCAGGGATTGTCTATGGTGCTACTAGGGACTGGCAACGGGTACTGAACCTGTTGTTTATTGATTTCTCCTGTGGGTTGAAGCTTTCGACTGCTACCGCTATGTCCGCGGCTATTGGCGCTGCTGCTAAACGGGGGATTCTCGTCAAGGGTGGCAACTATATTGAGGCCTTGGCGGAAACGGATACCGTGGTACTGGACAAGACAGGGACCCTGACAATCGGGGTACCGCAGATTGCCTTTGTCAAAACGGCCAAGGGAATTGAAGAAAAGGAAATGATTTTGCTGGCTTCCTCAGCGGAACAACATTCCGTTCATCCTCTGGCAGTGGCCATTCAGAAGTACGTGGAGGCACAGGAATGGGTTTCTCCGCAGCATAAATCCTCTAAGACCGTTGTGGCCCGGGGGATGCAGGCTGAGGTGCCGGATTTTGAGGGCTATCAGGGCGGTCTTATCCGGGTCGGCAGTATGAAATTCCTGCGGGAAAATGGAATCGAGGATACGGAGGGGCTGGCTGAAGGGCAGGTCTTTAAGAATCTTCTCTATGTGGCACGTGATAAACGTTTGATTGGTGTAATCGGTATTGAAGACCCCATTCGACCGAAGATGAAAAAGACCCTTAATCAGATGCGCCGTCATGGTGTAGATGAAATCGTTATGCTGACTGGTGATAGTAAGGCTGTGGCTGCGGAAGTGGCGCATAGTATGGATATTGATTTCTATCATGCCGAAATTCTGCCAGAAGATAAGAGCCATTATGTCAACAAACTCAAACAGCGGGGAACCGTTATGATGGTGGGGGATGGCATCAACGATGCCCCAGCCTTGGCCTTTTCGGATGTAGGTGTCTCGCTGGGGGGGCGGCAGACGGATATAGCTGCAGAATCCTCTGCGGTGACGATTCATTCTGAGGACCCGGAACGGCTTATGGAAACCCTGCAGCTGGGGCGCCGAACGATGGATTTGGTGCATCAGAACTTTATGGCGACGATATTGGTGAATTCTTCCGCTATGCTCTTGGGCGCTCTGGGCAAAATCAGTCCGCTTTGGGCGGCGGTGATTCACAATACGGCTACATTAGCTGTAGTTTTGAATAGCTGCCGGATTCTTAATAATAAACCAGGATTCTTTGCCCGTAATCATCGGGCAGCCTGATGCTGGAAAAGAGGAATAATCATGCAGTGTGATATGAAGAATTTACCCTTGGGCTGGCCGTTAACGGTAGCTTCTGTGGGGACTGTTGCCACTTTATGGGCGGGGAAAAATCTCCATGCCGGTTTTGGCGTTGCCTGGGCTGTACTATCTGTTCTTCACGGCTGGCAGCATCATAAAAAAATGAAGGCGGATGTTAAAAAACTGACGGGGTGCTGTAAGAAACAGGAAGAAGCTGTTAAGGACACTTTTGCAGAATTGGTAGAAAGTTTCCAGGTAGATGCCTATGTTCCTGGACGGGTACGGTTGCGCAGTAGCCTTTTAGCCGTTAATCCTCAGTGGAAAGCGTTTTTGGAGGATTATATAAAATCCTTTACAGGCGTTAAAGATGCTGTAATCACTCCCTTGACGGGATCGCTGCTGATCATCTATGACGGAGAAAAATTAAAACCGAAGATGGCTGTGTTGGAACAGCGATTGGCGGCTCAGGTGGCAAATCGACGGTAATTCCATGATGCAGAAAAAGGCGATGCTCTCGGGCATCGCCTTTTATGGTGAATCGCTGGTCAATGATTTAATGCAGCTGTTTTTTCAGCAGAGTCTTCTGTTCGTTTGGATGGCGTACGAAATCGGTCGACGATGGTAGCGCAAGCGGCATCGCCGGTGATGTTAACTGCGGTGCGCAGCATGTCAAAGATACGGTCTACCCCAAAGAGTATGGGCAGAGCATCGATGGGAATGCCGGCAGAAACCAACACGGCTACAACCAACAGTGTAGGGCCGGGAACGCCTGCCTGGCCTACGGCACCTAAGGTACTGGTGATGATGATGGCAATGTACTGAGGAAAAGAAAGTTCCATGCCGTACATTTGCGCGATAAATGTAGCGGCCATGGCATAATAAGCAGCGTTGCCATTCATATTGATGGTGGCGCCTAAGGGCAAAGTGAAGGAAGTGGTTTCCTTTGATACGCCTAATTCCGTGTTGACGGTGTTCATATTGAGGGGCAGGGTGGCGATGGATGAAGCGGTGGAAAAAGCAAAAATCTGGACTTTCCACATGCTTTTGAAAAACTGCTTATAATTGGTGCAATGAGAGAAGAGGGCCACAGATCCGCCAATCATGCCATAGGTGACGATGGCCAGCACGATGACATAGAGGAGAATCAAGTAGAGAATCTTCGTGAGTACAGCGTAGCCGAAGGTGCCGGTAGCATCTGCCATTAAACAAAATACACCGATGGGGGCTACGTACATGATGCCTGTCATGATTTTGATGAATAATTCCGTTAGGTAGTTGAAGAAATCCAGTACAAAATTCCGTTTGTGTTCTTCCAGATAGGTGGCAGCAAATCCCATAAAGAGGGCGAAGACGATAATCTGTAAGATATTGCCGTCCACCAATGCCTGGAAGGGATTGGTGGGGACAAAGCCGGTTATGGTTTCCCAGAAGCCAGGAATATGTGTGCTTTCTTCGATATGGTCTACCTGAACTGCTGCCTCGGATAGCGCAGACATTTCAATGCCCCGTCCAGGCTGGAAAATTTCGCTGGCAGCAAGTCCCAATGCAACGGCTGCTGCTGTGGTAATGCCGTAGTAGCCAAAGGTTACGAGACCGATTTTTCCCGCATTGCTGGATTTTCCTAAGGATGCGGCTCCGCCAATCAAGGAGAAAAGAACTAAGGGAACGACAACCATTTTGATCAGCTGCATAAAGAGATTGCCCAAAGGGGCAAACATTTGCGCATCTTTTCCGAGAATCAAGCCGCTGAGGGCACCGAGAATAGTGGCACCAATAATCCAAATTCCCAGTTTGTCAAGACTGCTGTGTTTGTTTTCTGCCATAGTAGAGTCCTCCTAAAATTTTGAAATCACTGGTTCATGCAGAAAGCCGCATGCATACCCTTAGGGGAAATGACATGCGGCTTCATTGCGCGATTTATGATGTTTACATTGTAACACTTTATCGGGGAGGTGTCTACTGCAGATGGAGAAAAAATATCAGAGAGTACCGCCTAAATTGGTCAGCGAATCAATCACAACTTTACATTCAGGACGTACATGCTGGAGTACGAAATGCATCTTATCCTCGGGGATAGCCACACAGCCTCCGGTATAAGGTTTATAAGGGCCGAGGCAATGCAGGAAAATGGCGGATCCCAGGCCCGGAGTGCCTGTCTCGTTATAACTGATGTTCAGGCAATAAATGTAGTGCGGATTATAATCGATGATGTGTTCGCTGGACTCTTTATTCAGGTCAGGATATTGGCGGATATCGACCATTTCATTGTATTTCATGCCAGGACGGCTGTCACCGGACCAATAGATATTTTCATCTACCTGCTGATAAGGGAGGATGGATCCGGGGTCAGGTGCAATGCCAAAGGCGGTAGTAAAATGGAACGTACCCACGGGTGTCTTATTGTCGCCTTCCTTTACTTTTCCCAGGCCATTTTTGCCGATAAAGCCAGGGGTACTCATCAGCTGTTGCCATTGGCCATCGTCATTTTTTTCATGGAGTGAAATCCAGGCGGTGGTGCCATTTACTGCGCCGACAATAAATAATTGTTGGGCAGTCTTGGCAGCAGGAAGAACTTGTATCCAATGGGGAGAAGCTTGTGGTGTGAGATTGGAACGAGGAATTTGCTGTACAGAGGCGGGCGAAGGTGTTTTTTCTTCCGCATTCACTGAAGCAATGGTGTTTGTTAGCAGCAAGGTAAACAGAATAAGCGAAAAGAATAATTTTTTCCTAAAGGGATACCTGTTCATAATAAAGCCTCCTTAATCAGATGAATCCTATTACCTTAATCTGTATGTTTCTTTCGGCGCAGCGGATAATAATCCTGCTCTGAAATTGTCAGAATAGTAGGGTTGTTGTTGAGAGGAAGGGGGATTCTCTTGAAATTTTACAAAAAAAATAGTACACTTATATTTACTAATTGTCTTTTGCCTGTTACAATCAAAGGGTGATTAAATAAATGAGTAAAAGGAGGCACGCTGGATGCGATTTTTGGAGGTCTTAGGCGCTTGGGTTCTTGCGCGATTGGCCGAATTTGGCACCATCGTGCTTCTTTATCGTGACACCCTGCAGGAGTTGTTCACGAAGCCCCGACCGAAACATATTTTGGCACAGATGTCCCATTTAGGTGTGGATTCTTTGCTGATAGTGAGTTTAACCTTGCTTTTTACCGGGGCCGTGTTTGCGCTGCAGACAGCGGATATATTGATTCGTTTTGGAGCCCAGAGTACCATTGGGGGGATTATCTCGATTGCCATTGGTCGCGAACTGGGGCCAGTGCTGGTGGGGGTGGTCTGCGCTGGACGGGTGGGAGCTGCGATTACAGCAGAGATTTCCACCATGAAGGTTACGGAGCAGATAGACGCTTTGCGGGTTATGGCCGTGAATCCGGTAAATTACCTGATTGTACCGCGGATGTTGGCCTGTATGATGGTGGTGCCCTTACTTACCGTATTCGGTGATGTCATTGGCGTTTTTGGAGGCTACTTAGTGGCCGTGTATTATTCAGGCATCAGTTCTTTCAGTTATATCAATTCCATTCATACATTTGCGGTGGCTTTTGACCTTACGGGCGGGATGATTAAGGCGATTTTCTTTGGTAATGTCATTGCTGTGCTGGGGTGTTATTACGGGTTGCATAGCCCGGCTGGTGCAGAGGGGGTAGGTAAAGCCACAACGCGTACCGTGGTGACTTCCATCATCGTTATTTTTATCTTGAATGCTGCGTTGACCTTTATCCTTTATTAAGAAAGGCCGGCAGGAGGATAATATGATTCGATTGGCGAATGTAAGTAAAGTCTATAGTGGTAAATATGCTTTACGGGATATCAATCTTACGATAGAAAAAGGCGAGACTCTGGCGGTTATCGGTGGGTCTGGTTCCGGTAAGAGCACATTGCTGCAGTTATTGGTGGGGCTTATTCGTCCAGACCAGGGATCCATTTATATTGGAGGGCAGGAGATAACCCGACTTTCTGAAAAGGAAATGGATAAGGTTCGTCTCAATATGGGGATGGTTTTCCAGTACTCTGCCCTGTTTGACTCCATGACGGTGGGCGAGAATGTCGCATTTGGTCTGCGGGAACATAGGAACTTGCCGGAAGAGGAAATTCAGCGAATCGTCAGGGAAAAGTTAGAACTGGTAGGGTTGCCTGGTGTAGAAGAAAAATTCCCGGGGGAGTTATCTGGCGGTATGAAGAAACGTGTGGGACTGGCTCGGGCCATTGCCATTGAACCCGAAATCATCTTTTATGATGAGCCAAGTTCGGGCCTTGATCCCATAACCACGGCAAAAATCGATGAGCTGATTGTGGATATGCAGAAGAAATTGGGGGTTACCTCGGTGGTGGTTACGCATGATATGGCCAGTGCCTGTCGAATTGCCAATCGGATTGCTATGGTCTATGAGGGAGATTTGATTGCGGTGGATACGGTAAAACGGTTCCAGAAGATAGAGGATGAACGGGTGCAGGCCTTTTTCAGGACGCTGCATCTGGAGAAAGCAGAAAGGAATGAGCAGCGGGCATGAGCGTAGAAGCAAAGGTGGGAGCCTTTACCCTGGCGGGATTGGCTCTTTTGGCAGCCGTTATCATCATGCTGAGCGGCTTCAAAATAAGTGGCGATAAAGGGTATACGCTCTATGCCGGATTTAAGCAGGTGGTAGGGGTGGAACCGCAATCGCTGGTCAGGTTATCCGGTGTGCCCGTGGGAAAAGTGACTTCCATTGAAAACGATGGCCAGGGGGTGACTGTGGCCATGGAGATAAATGATGGTGTGCAGATTCCCAAAGGCTCTCAGGTGGGAATCGGTGCCAGCGGAGTGATGGGGGATAAGTTTATCAACATTATGCCGGGAGACGGTGAAGCCGGTTATCTGAGCGAGGGAGATTATCTGCTGGGGACGGAAGAAGCGGGCATGGACGAGCTTTTCCAAAACGCCAACAAAGTGGTGCTGCAGGCCCAGGATTTACTGACCAGTATGAATAATATTGTGGGGAATGAGGTCTTTCAGACGTCCATTGTGCAGATGATGGTGAATCTTCGCGATACCACTGCCCATATCAATGGGATGTTGAGTGCCATGGAGCAAATGGTGAATGCCAATCAGGGCAATATCAATCAGACCTTGACCAATGTGAATCTCATGACGGCCAGTTTGAATCGCACCATGCATTCGGTGGAGGCTATGATGAATAATCTGGCTACAGTGGGCGCTGATCCGCAAACGGCAGAAAATCTGCGGATAACCTTGGATAATATCACCCAGACCAGCGAAAAGATTCGGATAATCTCCGAAGGAATTGCTAAAGTCGCTGGTGATGAAAAGACTGTGGAGGATGTGAAGGCGACAATACACAATGCCAGGGAGATTACGGAACGGGCGCAAAAGGTAAAGAAACAGTTGGATTCTATTGAAAGTCATGGGGAAGTTGCCACGATGTATAGTGGTAAGAATCGAGACTGGGATACCAGTTTAGGTTTTACTGTAGGTATGGAACAAGGCCCTTTTTTGAATATGGGGGTTGAAGATATAGGTGAAACCAATCGGATAGATTTTCAGCTAGGCAAGCGCCAGGGAAATGTGGCAGGCCGGGTAGGAGCTATCCATGGTGAAGCTGGTGTAGGTTTTGATGCCTATGCGGGTAAGGATTTTAAGTTCTCGGCAGATGCTTATGATTTTAATGACTTGTCTGTACGGTTAGGTGCACAACTGCGGGTCATGGATAATACCTGGCTTATGGGCCAGTGGCAAAATGTTAATAAGAGAGATAAAAGGGCGGCCTATGTAGGGCTTAAGCAATACTTCTAAGGAGGAGTTATCGTGAAAAAACAACGCGTTTATAAAAAATTGACTGCTTTGGTATTGGGAGGCTTGTTGACGATTTCTACAGGCTCTGTATCGGCGGCTAACACGGTGCAATTGAATCTTAATGATGCCGTGCAAATGGCCCTGGAAAATAATCGCACGATTAAAGGCGCTTTGGCTGATGTGGATGTGGCCAAGTGGAATTTATCCAATTACCGTCGTCAGACAGGTGTGACACTGTCTGTATCCAGTGCGGTTAATCATGCAAATGATACATTGGCAATATCACATGGAGGCGATAATACTTATTATACCAATGGAGCTACGGCATCTATTCCCCTGTATAATTTTTCTTTGCGCAGTGGGATTGAGGCAGCTGGATATGCGCTGAATTCTGCAGATGTCACTTTAGAGAATACTAAGCAGGCTATCCGTTATCAGGCCACTGCTGATTATTATAATATCCTGAACTATAAGAATCAGATCAAGGTGCAGGAAGATACGGTACGGGCGTATCAGGAGCATTTGGATAACGTAAATGCACAGTATCGGGTGGGAACAGTTGCTAAATCGGATGTATTGTCCTCGCAGGTCAATCTGGCAAATGCTCAACAGGCGCTGACCAATGCTCAGAACAATTATGATATCGCAGTGGCAACCTTAAATAATGTGATTGGCTTGCCTACGGATACAGTGCTGGAAATCGACGATGAATTGAAACACCCTTCGTATAATTTGAATTTGGAGGATTGCACGAACTATGCTCTAAATAACCGGGCTGATGGAGCAGCTGCTTATTATGCAGTAAAGCAGGCGGAGGCTGGAATCAATAAAGCAAAATCCGGCTGGTATCCGACGGTGACGGCATCAGCTACCAAATCCATTGAAGGCGGGAATGAGTTTGGCACCGATCATAGCAATGTATGGTATTTTGGTGCTACGGCTAATTGGAATGTCTTTGACAATGGTGCCACTTCTGCCAGTGTAAATAGTGCAGAGGCAACTTTAGCTAAGGCACAGGAAACCCTGCATGCTCAGGATGAAACCATCCAGCTGGATGTGCGCACTGCGTTATTGAATCTGCAGGCTGCGGAGAAGAATATTGCTACTACGGAAACGGCTGTGGCACAAGCTGAGGAAGATTTGAAGATTGCCCATGTCCGCTATTCTGCTGGTGTAGGTACCAACCTTGATGTAATGGATGCCACCGAAAAAATGACTACGGCACGTACAAATTACAATGCGGCTCTCTATAGCTACAATGTAAATAAAGCAGCTCTGGATAAGGCTATGGGGATTCCTGTTGATATTGATGTGGCTAAATATAAGGCGTCTCAGATGGAGGGCAATCGCCTGAAAAAAGTGCGGGAAGATGCTAAAGTAACGGAAAATGCTGTATTGGAATTGACGCCGGAAGCAAAGAAAGCTTCGAAAAATGAGGCGAAAGCGATGCGTAAAGCTGAGCGGGATGTGCGCAACGCGGCTAAAGCTAAAAACAATGAAGAAAACAGGGTTACGGAAACGGAACAGAGGGAGGAATCTGATACCGCTTCGGAAAAACCTGCTAGTACGGAAGCGGTGGCCAATGAAATGGCCCAGTAAATGACAAGTATTAAAGGACTGCAATCTAATGCCCATGAAGGGCCTTTAGGGAGACTATGATGAAGGTTAAGAAATGGATAATAGGAACATTGGCAGCTGGCTGTTTGGCAGCTGGAGGCTTGTGGTACTATGTACATACTCAGAGCTTCATGGAACGGGCCGGGGAAGAAGTTTCTGCTCTGGCCACCCAGACACTTGGTTCAGATGTAAAGGTGGGGGAGATTCAGGTCAATTCCCTAAAGAATATTAAATTGCATAATCTGGCCGTTTATGACAAGCAGGCGGAGCTGATTGCCAGCGCTGATGAAGCGCGCGTCAGCTGCCGCCTGCTTGCGGCGGTTTTCGACCCTGCTGATGCGGTGGAGGAAGTTGAGGTTACCGGTCTGCAGGCTGTGCTGGAGGAGAGGGCAGATGGTACTTGGAATGTACAGGATTTGATCGGTGAGGAAAAGAGTTCGCAAAAATTTCAAGGTAAGATACGGACCGAAGATGCTCAGGTAATTTTGCGTCGGAGTGGTCAGGAACTGACTTTAGAAAAGGTAACGGCGCTGTTGGATTTTGCGGCTAATCCCGTGTATAAGGCCGAGTTTGCGGCCGAAAATCAAGGAGCATCAGTCAAGGGGACGGCGACGATAGCGGATAATCGGCAGATTGTAAATGCCAGCCTTTCCGGACTGGAGGTGGGGCGATACCTGCAATTTGTGCCCCAGGGCGTGTTGCCGGATAATCTGGAGATTAAAGGGGGAACCCTTTCGGAAGCCGATTTGCATCTCTATCGCCGGGATGGAATCCTGTCCTTCAGCGGGAACGCGGAGCTGATGGATGGTGCGATTCAGGTGGAGGATACGGATATTGAAGCAATCGCTGGTCATGCAGCATTTACCAATGAAGAAGCACTGCTCAATCTGCAGGCGGAGTCGGCGGGGCAGCAGATGACCGTTCATGGCAAGATTAAGCATTTAATGACTACTCCCTATTTAGAGCTGGAGGCCAGCTCAGATGCTTTTGACCCAGGGAAGATTCTCACGAATATTCCCTACGAAGGAGCTGCTAAATTTACGGTGAAAGTAACAGGCGCCTTTAACAATCCCAGCGTGGATGGCAAAGTAGAAGTGCCTGCTGGCAGCTTTATGGATGTGCCCTTTGCAGGGGCGATGGCAGATGTACGCTATCAGGATAAGAATCTCTTTGTACGGGATTTTTCTGCCCAGGTCTTAGGGGGGAATCTTAGTGGTGAAGCTGTGGTTTCCACGGAAAATTTAGGGTACACGGCGCATATCAAGGCAGAAGGTGTAGATATAGCCCAAGGACGTGCATTCCTGCCTCAGTTGGGAAATGTTACCGGGAGACTATATGCTGATTTGGGTGGCAATGGTACAGGGCTGGATTTCAGCACGTTGCAGTTATATGGCAGTGCTAAAGTATTACAAGCTGCTTGGCAGGGTGTTCCTGTGGAAAAGGCTTCTACTTCGTTTTATCTGGCGGATGATGATTTGCTTATTGATTATCTAAGTGTGAAGATGCCGAATCATAGCAGCTTAGGGGCGGAAGGCTCTATTCGGGATATGCGGGATTCGGCGCAGTTGGATTTGGCTTTTTACGGCAGCCACTTTGACCTTTCGTTGCTGCAAAATCTGGATAATCGTTTTGATTTATCCGGTCTGGCGGATTTTAAGGGGACGGTTCATGGAGATAAAGAAAATCCGCAGGTGGAGATTAAATTTTCAGGACTCAGGGGGAAGATTTTCAAACAGCCGTTTGATAGTCTGAAATTTGCAGCCAGCGGCAGTCTGGATGGTATTGGCATCGATGACTTTTTGATGGAAAAGGATGGCAAGGAGGTCTGGCAGGCAAAAGGTTCCATAGGTTTTACTGGTGAAAAGAGAATCAATCTTCAGCTGGATACCATGGGAGCTCGCATGGAGGATATTGCAGCGCTGGTAGCACCGGATCAGCCAATAACCGGTAATGTGGACAATATCATCAAGTTTACGGGAACTTTGGATAATCCTAAGGCGGTAGGTTATATCCATTTTTATCGTGGCAGTTATCACGGTGTGCTGCTCTCGGGAATGGATGGTGATTATTTCCTGGAAAATGGAAAACTGCGGCTACAGGATTTTCATGCCTATTCGCCGATGATTGATATGGTATTGAATGGTACACTTATGCTGGCTGACCAATCTCTGGATATGGAAGTGGTGGCTAAGGATATTGATTTAAAGCGCGTTGAGCATAAACTGCCTTACGAAGTCAGCGGTCATGGGACTTTTAAGGGCAAGATTGATGGTACGATGAACGCGCCTATATTTCATGGCATCCTTGATGCCCCCCGATTGGAGATGAATGGGGTGACCTTAACCAATCTGCGGGGAATGGTCAAATATAAGGAAGATAGTTTTGCCATTGATCATTTTGGGTTTGAACAGGATAGTGGTACCTATGATTTAGAGCTATCTTATGATACCGTTACCGACAGATTGGATGGAGATGTGGTTGTCCAGAATGCAGACATTGCGGCGGTGGCGGCTTTGGCTAATGCGAAAACGGAGGTTATTGCTGGCCGGGCGAATTTGACGGCGCATATTGGTGGTACTGGGGATAATCCCAGCATTAAGATGGATGGAGATATCCAGCAGGGGAAGGCCGGTGGCTATGATGTACACAATGTGGTGCTGGATTTACAATTGTTGAATCGAATCCTTTACATCAATAAGATGTCTGGCAGCCAGGGAAATAGTGGCCTGTTTTCGGCAACGGGGTCGGTGACGGTTGGTGGTCCAATGGCCGTGCATTTTTCGGCCAGCCAGTTGGATTTTGGCATGTTTACGGGGCTGGCTGGTTTGACCTTGCAGGATGTTACGGGGACGGCAGATATTGAAGCAGATATTGGCGGATATACGTATAACCCGTCGGCAGATGTAACCTTGCAGGTGAATAATGGCGGCTTTCAAGGCGCTGCCTTTGATACACTTACGGGGACAGCGCACTTGAAAAACGGCTTGATTGATTTGCCTGAGCTTAAAGTGGTAAAGAAGGTCGGAGAACGCAATTGTTCAGCTACAGCAAAAGGCGTCGTGCCGCTTAGAGCATTGACTGCAGGGCGGGATGAATGGCTGGATGATTATGAGCAAATCCAGCTGCAACTGGGACTGCAGAGTGCAGACCTGTCCCTTCTGCCAACAATCTCAAAACAAGTGGACTGGGCTATAGGCGCTACGGAAGGAAATATAAAGATTCATGGTTCCTTGGCGCATCCGATGTTTGATGGTATGGTGGCCGTACCAAATGGGGCTGTAAAGATGAAGGAACTGACTGAACCGGTTACGGATATGAACGTTAAAGTCAGTTTCAATGGAAGTCAAGTGACAGTTGAGGAATTTTCTGGTAAAATGGGCGGTGGTTCCTATAATTTATCTGGTAATGCGAATTTCAATGGTTTGGAACCAGAGCACTATGATTTTTCTTTGATTTTGGATCATCTTGGCGTCAAAAGCAGTTTCTTTTCTGGCCCGGTAAGCGGGCAATTCAACTTGTCGGATACGGATTTTTATGGGCACAGGCTGCCCAAGCTGTATGGGCAGTTGAATTTTCAGGATTGCAAGGTGTCTGTGCCGACTATTCCCGATAGTGAAGGGGATATGCCGGAGATGGTGCTGGATGTACAGGTGAATGTAGGGGATAAGGTGCATTTTTATAGCCCATATTTGTATGACCTTTATCTGACTGGCGGTTTCCATGCAGGTGGTATTATGAGCCATCCAAAGATGAGTGGCAGTCTGCAGGTAAAGCGGGGGGGCACCATCAACTATTTGAAGACGGAGTTCAATATTCGTCAGGGCGTAGCCAATTTCAATCAGGTAGCTTCTTTTATGCCTAGCATTGATTTTTTTGCGGATACAAAATTGGCCAGAGCTAATGTGTTTTTATCGGTTCATGGTCCTTTGGGGGCAGCTGATATGAAGCTTACCTCCAGTCCTGCCATGAGTCAGACGCAAATCATTCAATTATTGACTTTGCGGGATGCCTATCGGGATGGGAACAACAATCTGACTGCCGGAGATTTATTGGCCGTGGGCCTGCAAATGACATTCCTGTCTGAAGTGGAAGGGATTATGCGGGATTATCTGTATATGGATAAGTTGACGATTTCCCGGGGGAATGGCTCGCTGTTTAATACACAGATTTCTGCAGCGGAAAAAGAAAATGATGAAAACAAATATGATTTTAATGTTACTATGGGAAAATATATAACGGACAAGGTGATGCTTCGCTATACGCATGGCTTTGGTGGAGATAATATTAACCGCTATGGTGTGCAGTATGACGTCAATGACCATTTGGGGCTGACCTTGGAGCGAGAGTCCAATCAATATATTGTCGGCGTGGAAGCTCGCATGACATTTTGATTATGTTTGGCGCAGAAAGGGGGTGATGAGGCTGCGTTTTGCGCAATACGTAGAGGAATTACAACGGGTAAGACCGTTGGAACGGGAGAAAGAAAGACATCTCTGGCGAGCTTATAAAAACGATGGCGATGGTTTAGCCCGCCGTCAGTTGATTGAAGCCTATCAGCCCTTGGTCTTTAAGCAGGCCCTGCCTTATTGTCATTTGCAGAATATCATGGATGTGGTACAGGAAGGGACGGTGGGCTTGATTGAGGCTGTGGAGCGCTTTGACCCGGAGCGAGGCGTAGCCTTTAGCCTGTTTGCCATTCACCGTATCCGTGGAAGGATGCTGGATTTCCTGCGAAGGGAAGGGGATTCAGATAGTCCTTGTATGGATGCGGTGGTAGAAGATGGAAGATGTTCCTATAAAGAAAATTTGATGGATACGGCGCCTACCGTTGCTGAACAAGCGGAAAGTCATGAATTGATAGATCGATTACATCGGGCTATGGCAAGGCTACCCGCTAAGGAAAAGGCGGTGTTGGAGGATGTGTATTTAGCCAGCCGTGATGTACAGGCCGTGGCTGAAGAAATGGCAATCAGTCCGGGGCATGTCTACCGCCTACAGAAAACAGGTATTCGCCGGATTCGGGGGATGCTTGCCCGATTTATGCAAAATTGGTAAATAATCTATCAATAAGTATAAAACAGCAGAAAAATGCGGATAATTTTCGTTAAACTGGGTTCTTGCCTTTTCAAGGCTGCATATGGCAGGTGAGATCTGTTCTGGAAATGACGATTATCAAAAGCAGGGATTGGCAAAGCATTTTAAGCACAATGGAGGGGCATGTATGGATCGGCGTTCACAACGGGAGCATATCCGGGCTGCCCAGGACTGGCTGGGTAAGGCGGAGTATTCTTTATCCCGAAAGAATGATGTACAGGGCGATTTGAAATTGATGCTGGCTAGAGCCGAGTTGTCACATGTAGGGCATTGTTCTCGCAGCAGGATGATGCTTTGTTGGGGCAGGAGAATGGCTGCTTTGTTGGTGGCTGCAGGGCTGGCATTTACATTCTCGCAGCCGGAGGTGAGGGCGCCTGTGCCTGCAGAATCTGTAGCTGCGGATAATAATGTCCCGGTAGTTAGCAAGCAGCAGAATGGAGGAATGGAGCAGCTTCCTGCTGGAAAGCCGCAGGAAGTGCAGCAACAATATCCTGGGAAAGAAGCAGAGAGCGCCAAGTCAACGCAACTGCCGAAGGAGAAGGCGCCTAATGAGGTAAAGCATGCAGCTGCGCCTGTAGAACAACAGCCAGCAGCTTCATCAGCTCCTTCGTCACCGCTGCCGGATGCAGCGACACAACAACTCATGCAATCCGCAGGCAAGATCCTGCGTCAGTAGGAAATAGTTTGGGAGGTTTGACCTTTGAAGAAGACGAATAAACAATTTTTGGTTTATGCTGTAGCTCTGGCTGCTAGTTTTGGAACTGTGCCGGGGATGGTGCAGGCAGCACCCGCGGAAGAACCAGTGGCGGCGATGGCAGCAAGTGCTTCCAGTGAGCAGAATAATGATGCCTCTGTAGAGGAGACAAAACCAGTGACTGCGGAAGGGGCAGATGATTCTGCTGAAACAAGTAAAGAGCAGGAAGAAAAAAACACCGTAGATCCGCGCACTGCTGAATGGACCAAGAATCGTCCGCAGGAAGATGTTATTGAGAAATACAGCAAGGAGTATGAAGGGCAAACCATTGTAGATATCGTTTTTGAGGGTTCCACGCCATTAACTGAGAATACATCGAAGGCAGCATTGGCCATGAAGACGGGGGATATGTTCACCGTTAAAGGCTTAAATGCAGATCGGGAGGCTGTGTATAATACAGGGTATTTCTATGATTTATTCCCCACCTTTCAGAAGGTGCCGGAGGGCGTTGTAATTACTTATCATGTGCTGGAAAATCCGGTCCTCAAGAGTGTTAATATTACGGGGAACGAGATGATCAAGACCGATGTGTTGATGTCAGCATTGACGGTAAAGCCGGGAGAGATACTCAACAGCCGCAATCTGCAGCAGAATGTGACGGCCATCAAGGAGATGTATCGCAAGGATGGTTATATTCTGGCGAAAGTAACGGATATGAACATTGATAAAGAGGGAAATCTCACCTTGAAAATCAATGAAGGCAAGCTGGAAGGCTATAAGGTCAAGGGGAATACCAAGACCAAGGATAAGGTTATCCTGCGGGAGATGCGGCAGAAAGTAGGGGAACCCTTTAATTCGAAGCTGGCCCGACGCTCCATGCAGCGCGTATACAATCTGGGTTTTTTTGAGGATGTCAACATCAAGATGAATCCTGGTGTAGAACCTAATGCAGTAATTATGGAACTTGATGTCAAGGAAAAGCGTACAGGCTCCTTTGGCATTGGTGCTGGTTATAGTACTGCCGATGGTATTCTGGGAATGGTAAGTATCGGAGACAGCAATATCGGTGGTACTGGCGATGCGGTATCCGTTACCTACGAAAAGAGTGGCGATGCCACCGATGCACAGGGCTACACCTTTTCTTGGCGGCATCCTTACCTGGACCATAAGGAAACGGCCAGCACAATCCGCTTGTACAATCGCACTTATGAGTATGATGACTATGATACAGAAGGTACTCTGATTGAAAGCTACATGCGTAAGTATTCCGGCGGAGAACTTACCTTGAGCCGTCCTGTGAGCGAGTATTCTACGAATTATATTACCTTGAAGAACCGCCGGGATAGTTATAAGCGTCATTCTGATGATGGCATTGACCGTAGTGGATGGGCTGCTTGGCGTAAGAATAATTTCGGTCTTACCCGTAGTGTTACGCTTGAGCATGTTACGGATACCCGCGATAATATCTATAATCCCACGGAAGGTGGACGCGTAGGAATGTCCTTAGAGTTAGCAGGTTTGGGGGGGGACTTTAATTTCCAAAAGGGATCTATTGAGGACCAGCGTTTCTATAAGGTTGGGCACGCTCAAGTTATTGCTGTTCGAGGTCAGTTGGGGGCAGCCCGTGGTCATCTTTCGGAATACAATCTGTTTAAGGTAGGCGGCCAGACTACTCTGCGTGGGTATCGTGAGGATCAGTTCCGCGGTACGCGAATGGCCTTAGCTACTGTAGAATATCGTTTCCCCATTGTCAGCAAAGTACAGGGGGCTGTTTTTGCTGATGGCGGCTCAGCCTGGTATGATGATTTCCCCAAGAGCGATGAGCTTCATGGCAGTATTGGTGTCGGCCTGTCCTTTAATACGCCGTTGGGCCCGCTGCGCCTTGACTATGGTCGCGGGGATAAAGGTGGGCGTGTGCACTTTTCCGTGGGCGGCACATTCTAAATGGCAAAATGGCGCAGGATGAGACGAGCGGTCGGGCTGGTGTTTTTGCTGGGGACAATCTTGTTCCTGCCTTGGCAGGCTCAGGCTGCATCACGGGTAGAAGTGGTGACAGCAGAAACCTTTGCCCAAAGCAATTTACCGCCCTTGGTGGCAGAGCGGATGAATCGCAGTGTGGCCACCATTGCCAGTCAGTTGCTGGAGGGGAAGGAAATTGCGGCGGTGCAGGCTGAGCGGACAATCTATGAAAAGCTGATTCACGAGGTTTTTAATAAGGTTTTGGTTGGTTATACAGTCAGGCAAGTAACTGTGGAACCAGCCGTTAAGACCAAAGTGAAGGTGGATCTTATTCCCTGGGCGGAAACCATACGGCAGGTGCAGGTGGATACGGCTGTAGAGGGAATGCCGCCACGAATCGAAAAACTTGTTCGTCAGGATTTGGCTGGTGTAGAAAGCGTGTTTCAAGCGGCCCTGATTGGGTTGCCCACAGCAGCGGCCGATTGGACTAATGGTGTGTTAAAGCAGCATTTGGGGGACTATCTGCAAGAGCATTTGCCGGAATTTCGAGCGGATTTTGACTTAGATCCCGAGCCTGTGGCAAGGGTCAAGCTGACTGTTTTTCCAAGACTGCCGGTAGTGCGGACAGTGGATTTATCCATGCGCTCGGATACACTGCCCAATAGTGCATTGCTTTCCCAACGGAAAAATATGCAGAAACAAGTGGATGATATTGTAGGTGTGCCTGTAGCATTTGTTCAACGTCATCGGGATGATTTAGAAAGACAATTTGCGCAGGGGTTAGATAGCTGCAGGGCGTTTCGCGTACTGCATATGCAGACAAAGGTAAAAATTGAACCGGCGGAGCGTGTTGATGTTATGAGTCGCACGGATTCCTCTCAATATCATTTTCGCCTGTCTGGTTGGCTGGATATCGGCCGGAATAAGGATCGTGGCAGCCGACAGAATCTGCTCTTACGGCTTCATGCCGGGCGAATGCTGGGGAAGTATGATGAAATCTTCGCTGTAACAGAACTACAGCCAGAAGAGATGTCCTGGGGCTATCAGCTCGGTTGGGGGCATCTCTTTCGCGGCGGCCGTTATGCTGCTTTACGCTATGACCTGCAGCATTATGGCTTTATCTATGAGGTGAGACAGAAACTATCCTCACGCTGGCTTTTGCGTTATGAATATCGTCAGGCAGACCGCCTGGGCGAAGTGGGTATTCGCTATCGGCTGCACGACTTTCTAGGTTTGGAATACATCTTTGATAACGAACAAAATTGGCTGCGGCTGATTGGTAATTTTTAAGGCGTTGCCTTGTGAGAACATTAAGTGGGACATTTTCTCATTGCAAAAATTGGATGGTAACGTTATAATGTTTATCGAGTATGACTATATTAATATGAAAATTCCTCGATAGGAAAAGGAGATTTTGAAATGGTTAAATTGCAGAAAAAACAGGTTAAGATTGTCAGCATTCTTATTGCGTTGGCTTTTGTAGGATCCGTAGTTGCTATGGCGCTGACTCAGTTTGGCCCCAATATGGCCAGCGCGGCTAGTTCCAATGTGGGCGTGGTAGATTATAGCCAGATTATGAGTCAGCATCCGCAGGTGCAGTCCGCATCCAATGAAATGCAGACTGCTGTACAGGAAGCACAGAAAGAATTCGAAGAGAAGTCTGCGAATATGAACGATAATGAGAAACGTGATTATTATACCCAGACGCAGCAGCGGTTGCAGCAGAAAAATCAGGAACTCATGGAACCGATTACCAAAAGTGTGGAAGAATCCGTAAAGAAAGTTGCAGAGCAGAAGGGACTTTCCGTAGTTTTGGATAAGGGCGCTGTTGTTTACGGTGGTGTAGACATTACCCAGGATGTACTGAAACAAGTTAGCAAATAATAGTCAGGTGCTACACTGATTAGATATAAACATTGGCAGTACCGAGCAAATCTATGCTCGGTACTACTTTTAGGCTTATAATGAGGAAAGAAGATGTTCCCTGCCTCAGCAGGTAAGGGCAGGAGTAGTGAAGCAGGCGGCGAGCAGAATCCCGCCTAAAATGGTGAGGTGTCAGCCATGGCAGAGAACAGCAGGGACGAAGGAGCAGTAAAGGGGCAGCGAAGCCGGTATATTTTTGTAGGCGGGATCGTTGCTCTGGCCTTTGTTTTGTTAGGGGCCTGGCTGGCCAGGGATATCCTTAAGTCTCAGGTGCCTATTGATCGCGGTCAGGTTTCGGCAGATACGGGGCTGATTGACTGGCGGCAGGTCCTGGAAGCACATCCAGACTATGAAAAAGAAACTGCACTGCAGGCAGAGTGTGATCTGCTGGAACTTGAATGCAATGATGTAGGGGATATGCTAACGCTACAACCGCCTGAGCTGCTGGAGGAAACCTTTAAGGAGTCCGTTTGGCAGAAGAATGCAGCGGATGTTATCGGTGGCAGGGCTGAACTGGAACGTAAAGCACAAAAACTGCGGGACACTTACAAAAAACGCACAGCTGAGGATTTTCAGGCTCGCCGTCAGGCCCTTGATGAAGAATACTTGAATGCTATTCTTAATATCAATATCAAGTTGGATAATCAGTCTGCTATGCATAATCCCCTGGATTCTAAGGAGAGCATAGCCCAGGAGCGGGAAGAATGGATTCAGGAGCGCAGCCGCCTGCAAGCGGAACGGGGACGGCGACAGTACGATTTGTGGCAGGCTTATAGGGCGGAGATTGAAGCTTACGTACAGCATGAATTGGGGCCGGAACTTACCGCATGGCGGGCCAGTCTGCCCCAATTAAAAGACCAGAAGATGGCGGAAGCTTTAAAAACCAAGACAGATGCGGATAAGCGTAATGCGGAGGCTTTGGCTAAACAACAGGATGCAGCCCTTAAGGTTCAGAAGCGGCTGGAAAAGCGTCAGCTTTTGGAGGAAAAGAAAGCCGAACTTGCCGCTTTGCAAGCACATATTTTTAATGATGTGATGGGGAGGGCGGCAAAGATTGCAATATTGCATCATCTTACCCTGATTCTGGTGCATCATCCACAGGAGTTGTCCATATTTCTGCCAGATGCGGGTGTGAAGGATTATTCGCAGTCTCACCGCAGTGTTGCAATCGGGATAACCACGCAGGATGTTACTGCGGAAATTGTACAGGAAATGAAAAATCTGTAAATAATCAAGAAGACAAAGAAAGAAGCGAAGTCAGCATGAAATTAAGAAAAAAAACTGCGGCAGCAATGACTATGGCATTGCTTTGCGCTACTTTAGCCAGTGGTTGCGGACAGACAAAGATTGGCTATATAGATGGAGAGCGGGTGTCGAAGGAGGCACCGCAGATAAATAGCCTTATCGAAGAGGGAAATCAGAAAATTGAAGAGGCACAGACTCAGGCAGGGGAAGAACTGCAGAAGAAAATGCAGGAGAATCCCAACATGAGTCAGGAAGATTTGCAAAAGGCGCAGATGGAAAGCCAGCGCAAGATTCAAGGATTGAACCAGTCCTATTCGCTGCAGCTGCGTCAAAAGATGGATGTGGCTTTGGCGGCTGTTACGAAAGAAAAGAAGCTGGATGCGGTAGTAAATAATAGCTTGGAACAGCCCACGGCTGTCACTGGTGCTGTGGATGTGACGGATGATGTCATTGCCCAATTGCAGTGAGATGGGAGTGCCAGAATGAAAAAGACATTGCAAGAGATTGCCGAGATCATCGGCGCCCGTATTGCGGGAGATGGAGCTATAGAGATTACGGGCCTTGACAATATCGCCGGAGCTGGCGAACATGACCTGACGTTTGCAGTGGAGCCGCATATTGAAGAGGCTAAGTCTTGTAAAGCCGCAGCCGTAATGTTGCCGGAGGGAATTGAGGATTTCCCCAAAACAGCCCTCTATGTACAGGACCCGCGGGCAGCTTTTGCCAGGCTGTTGGAAGCTTTTACGCCGAAATTGGAACGCCCCCAGGAGGTAAGTGATAAAGCCTATATCGGTAAGGACGTAAGACTTGGTAAAAATGTTACCATAATGCCCTTTGCCGTAGTTGATGATCATGCGGTTATTGGCGATCATGCAGTGCTTTATCCCCATACCTATATTGGGCAATATGCTGAAATTGGTGAAGACACGGTAATTTATTCCAGTGCTACTGTACGGGAATATTGCCGGATAGGTAAACGCTGTGTGATTCACAGTTCTGCAGTTATCGGTTCAGATGGCTTTGGATTCACCACTAAAGATGGTGTTCATACCAAAGTTCCACAAGTTGGTGTTGTAGTGGTGGAAGATGATGTGGAAATTGGTGCCCATGATGGTATTGACCGGGCTGCTATGGGGGCCACAGTTATCGGTAAAGGAACGAAAATTGATAATCTTGTTCATATTGGTCATAACTGCAAAATCGGTGCTAACTGCCTGATTGTGGCGCAGACAGGAATTTCTGGGTCCACTACTGTGGGGCACAATGTGACTTTTGGCGGTCAGACGGGAACGGTAGGCCATATCAATATTGGAGCAAACTCGGTTTACGCTGGGCGGGCCGGGATTATCGGGGATATGCCTGAGGGTGTGTTCTGTGCAGGTTTTCCGGTACAGCCCCATGCCGAGTGGCTGCGTATGCAGGCGCTTATGAAGCGTTTGCCGGAAATGAATAAAAAGATTAAACAGTTGGAAAAGAAATTAGCAAAGTACGAGGGCTAAGACGTTGTTGTACTATGTTTTAAAAGCCATAAGCTGGCTGGTTTGCTGCTTGCCCAGAGGGGGATGTGAAGTTTTGGGGCAGTTGCTGGGAAACATTGCCTGGCTGGTGGTTCCCCAGAAGCGGAAGAATATGGCCATCAAACAGATAAAGATGTGCTTGGGCATAGATGATCGAGAGGCTGTCTGCATAGCGAAAGAAAGTACGGTCCGTTTTGGGCCTATGCTATTTGAAGTGTTACGCTTTCCTCTTATCAAAAAGAATCCGCAGAGATATGTTCATATTGAGGGTTTGGAAAAATTGCAACAAGGTATGGCTGCTGGTAAAGGTGCTGTGATTGCTGCTGCGCATAGTGGCAATTGGGAACTTATGGGAGGTGCCTTTGCTATGGCAGGAATTCCTTTGGTGGGCGTGGCAATGAAACAAAAAGATTCGGCGGCTGACCGTTTCATCAATGAGTATCGCACCATGATTGGTATGCATATTACTTATAAGACCGGGGTGCGGGAAATGTTTGCCATGCTGAAAAAAGGCTGGGCCATTGGTTTGATTATGGATCAGGATACCAACCGGCATGATGGTATTGTGTTGGATTTTTTTGGTCAGCCGACCAATACTACGCCGGGAGCGGCTTCTATGGCTAGATTCCAAGGGGTGCCAATCTTTACGTCTTTTATGCATCGGGATGAAAAAGGGTTTCATACACTGCTGGTGGAAGGTCCTTTTTATGTGGAGAAAACCCAAGATAAACGCGAGGATATCAAACGTGCTACCCAACTAATCAATAAGGCTATCGAGGAACACGTGCGGAAATACCCGGAAGAGTGGTTTTGGCTTCATGATCGCTGGAAGTCCATTCGAGAAGAGTACACGGATATAGATTTTACCCAGTTGGATTAAAAGATTCGGGAGGAAGAGATTTGCAACAGACTACATTGGCGGCTGAAGCTGTTTATAAAGGTATTGGCCTTCATTCGGGGCGGGAAGTGCAAATGGTAATGAAACCGGCACCTGCAAATACAGGTTTGGTATTTGTGCGGATGGATTTAGATGGAAATCCAAAGATTCATGCTACTGCTGCGAATGTTACGTCCACAATGCGGGCTACAACTGTGGAGGAAAACGGCTGTAAGGTGTTTACCATTGAGCATCTGATGAGTGCTTTTCATGCCTTGAATATCGATAATTGCTATATTGAACTTGATGCGGAGGAACCCCCGGTGGCAGATGGTTCTTCGCTGGCGTTCTTCCATACTATCAGGTCAGCGGGGGTAAAGGAACTGGCGGCAGAACGACGGGAAATCGTGGTGGATAAGGTTTACCGTATTGATGATGATGAACATAATCGTTTTGTGATGGTTTTGCCCTATGATGGATTTCGTGTGAGCTTTACCTCGGTGAATCCACATAAGCTTATCGGTATTCAGTATGAGAATTTTGAAATCAGCCCGGAACTATATGAGCAGGAGATTGCTTCGGCCCGTACCATTGCTTATGAAAAGGAGATTGAAGCCTTGCGCAGCATGGGCCTCGGGCTTGGGGGGACGCTGGAAAGCGTTATTGTGTACAATGATGAAGGCTGGCTGAATCCCCTGCATTTTGAAGATGAATTGGTGCGTCATAAAATTCTGGATGTTATTGGTGATTTGCGTTTGGCAGGTCCAATTCGTGGTCATGTGGTTGCTGTGGCTTCTGGCCATGCACTGAATACGCGTTTAGCAAAAAAATTGTTGGAAAATCTTGGTTAATGGAGAAATATACAGGAAGAGGGAATTGCAATGGTATTGGAAATTACGGACATTATGAAGATTTTACCCCATCGTCCGCCTATGTTGTTGGTGGATCGTATTATAGAAATTGAGCCCTTTAAGTCGGCTACGGGGATTAAGAATATCACCATGAATGAGCCACAGTTTGCCGGCCATTTTCCTGGGCACCCTATTATGCCGGGCGTATTGATTTTAGAGGCTATGGCCCAGGTGGGCGGTGTGGCCATGTTGTATCCGGAGGAGCATCGGGGGAAGATTGCCATGTTCGGTGGGATGGAAAATATCAAGTTCAAACGGCCCGTGGTGCCTGGGGATCAGTTGGTTACCAAAGCACACATCGTCAAGGTTCGCGGGGATTTTGGTCTGTTGCATTGTGATGGCTATGTAGGAGATGAACTGGCCGCCTCTGCAGATTTCAAGTTTGCCATGAAAAAAGAAGAGAATATGTGATTTTTGGTTAAATTTGGAAGATAATCTTTGTTCAACTCGAATTATGCCTAAATTTGCTGATGGATTGAGAGAGAGATGTAGCGGTCAATTTTGGAGTATATTAGGAAAGACAGAGCAAAGACTAGGATTAGACCGTTAGGCGGGGTTGTCCTTGCGGTATTATAAGGAGTTGTAGCAGATGAGTGCGGAAACTATTCATGCAGAGGCGCAGATACATCCCACGGCGATTATTGAGGATGGAGCTAAGATTGCTGCTGGTGTAAAGATTGGTCCCTATAGTGTTATCGGCACCAATGTAGAAATTGGTGAAAATACCATCGTGGGTCCCCATGTGGTCATTACGGGCTGGACGAAAATTGGTCGGGAATGTCATATCTATCAAGGGGCTTCTATTGGTGAAGAACCACAGGATCTCAAATTCAAGGGAGAAAAAAGTTATACCAGTATCGGGGACAGGACCGTAATCCGGGAAGGGGCAACGGTACACCGGGCTACTGGTGAAGGAGAGGAAACCCGTATAGGTAATGATTGTCTGCTGATGGCGTTGACACATGTAGCCCATAATTGCGTGGTAGGCAATCGGGTAATCATGTCCAATGTGGCAAGTTTGGCAGGTCATGCAGTGGTGGAAGACCGGGCTGTTATTGGCGGCATGACAGGGGTACATCAGTTTGTGAAAATCGGACGCAATGCCATGATCGGTGGTATGAGCCGTCTGGTACAGGATGTCGTGCCCTTCACGATTGTCGCCGGGCAGCCAGCTAAGGTGGCTGGTTTGAACGCTGTAGGTATGTCTCGGGCAGGAATTGAGCCGGCGGCCCGCCGCAGTATCAAACAGGCGTATAAGGTTCTCTACCGTTCAGGCTTGACGTTGCAGCAGGCGGTAAGCGTTATTGAACAGGAGGTTCCCGCTTGTGAAGAGGTGGATCATATCCTGCGCTTCCTGCGTAATGCAGACCGGGGGATATGCCGCGAACGCCGGGATGACCGGGTTTAAGTGGGCATAGGATGAATAGATACGGAGGATGGTCATGGAGCGGATTGGACTTTTAGCGGGGATAGGATCTCTGCCGGTGGAGATTGCCCGGGCAGCCAAGGAGCTGGGCTATGAGGTCTATGCCGTGGCACTTCTTAAAGATACCGATGCCCGGTTGAAGGATTACGCAGATGATTATCGGGAAATCAATGTCTTGAAAGTAGGGAAGATACTTAAGCATCTACGGCAGAATGACATCCATAAGGTAACCATGATTGGGAAGGTTACCAAGGAGCTTTTGTTTGCCAAGAGAGCTTTGCCGGATTTGAAGGCTATGCAGATTCTCATGCGGGTTCCGGATAGAAAAGATGATACCATCATGTTAGCCATTATTGAGGAGCTCAAGAAGATTGATGTAGAGGTCTTTGACCAAACGGAACTTATCCGCAAGTTGATGCCGGGCAAAGGTGTTTTAACCCGGAGGCAGCCAACAGAAGCTGAGCGCCGGGATATGGAATTCGGTTTTCAAATGGCTAAGGAAATCGGTCGTATGGATGTGGGGCAGACTGTTGTCGTGAAGGATATGGCGGTGATGGCGCTGGAGGCAATCGAGGGAACAGATGCCTGCATTTTACGTGGAGGGAAACTAGCTGGCGGCGGTGCTGTGGTGGCCAAAGTGGCTAAACCTGCACAGGACAGCCGTTTTGATGTGCCAACTGTAGGCTTAAAGACTTTGCAGATGATGGTGGAAACCGGGGCGAGGGCTTTGGTCATTGAGGCGGATGCTACGCTTTTGGCAGAGCGTGAAGCGGTTATCGACTTAGCGGAAGCCAACGATATTACCATCATGGCTATGTAATGAAATGATGACACGTCGGGGATGCAGAAATGTGTGCTCGGCGTTTTTTGCTATGAAATCTCTATAGGTGGGGCAAAGGAACTCATTTTTTTAGCTTTGCAGGAGTTACTGAAAAATCAAGAGATTTTTCAGCTTGAGTGTGTTACAATATAGATTGGCTTAGTGTTGAAAAAGGAGGACAGCCCATGAAAATCATGCTTTCCGCTGGTGAGGCTTCGGGGGATGTACACGGTGAGAATATTGCCCGGGCAATCCTGTCTATGGCACCAGCCACGGAACTCATCGGTTTTGGTGGCAGCCGCATGGAGGAAGCTGGCGTGCGTTTGCGGCAGAATTTTGCTGATTATAGCGTTATGGGCATTTGGGAGGTCCTTGTAAATATTCGCCGTATTTTTAAGCTGTTAACGGATTTGACGGAGTTTATGCGGCAGGAAAAGCCGGATATGTTGGTGCTTATCGATTATCCTGATTTTAATTGGCGGCTGGCAAAGCGGGCCAAAAAGCTGGGGATTCCTGTCTTTTCCTATATCCCACCGTCGGCCTGGGCCTGGCGAAAAGGAAGGGCGAAGACCTGTGCGGAGATTGCGGATGAATTCATTGCGATTTTTCCGCATGAATTGCCCGTTTATGAAGCTGCAGGGGCCAAGATTTCCTTTGTGGGAAATCCCTTGGTAGATGCAGTACGGGCAGAAATGCCCCGAGAGAAAGCCCGGCGTTTTTTCAATATGCCTGAGGATAAGGTTTCTGTGCTGTTACTGCCGGGAAGCCGCAAGCAGGAGATTGAGTTGTTATTGCCCTCTATGCTGGCTGGGGCAAAGACTTTGCTGGCAAGCAGGCCGGACACGGTGTTTTATCTTCCTGTGGCGGACACGGTAAGCCGGGCGCGGATTGAGGAATTAATTGCCAAGGCTGGTATAGCGGTAACGTTGACCAATGATAAGCGTTACAGTCTGATGGGCGCAGCCGATGCTGCCATGGCGACATCGGGGACAGTGGTGATGGAGGCTGCCCTTTTGGGGCTGCCCTGTGTGGTGCTCTATCGTTTGTCACCTGTATCTTATGCCATCGGTAAGCTGCTGGTACATGTGGATAATTTCAGCCTGCCGAATATTCTCTTACAGGAAAGCTTCCAGCGGGAACTCTTGCAGGATGAAGTTACGCCTGAAAATATTGCTATGGAACTGTTAAGGCTATATCCTGGCGAGCCACATCGACAGGAAGTGTTAGCTAAATTGAATTTGGCTTGTCAGAGACTGGGCCCTCCGGGGGCTTCTGGCAGGGTGGCAGAACGAATCCTGAATGCTGCTCGGGAGTTTGCAGCAAATTGAATGAGTGAGGGAAATACATGAAGAATTATAAACGTCTTCTGCAATATATCAGACCCTATCTGAAACAACTGGGACTGGCTATTGTCTGTATCGTGGTGGCGGCAGCCTGCAATCTTTATTTGCCTTGGATCATCAAGGATATGGTGGATAAGGTGCTGGCCGATAAGGATATGATGATGCTATATGTCATCTGTGTCAGCATAGTGATAGTATTCCTGATTCGGGGAATATTCTATTATGGTCAATCTTATCTGGTGTCCTATATTGGGCAAAAGGTGGTTATCGATGTCCGGGAAGTGATGTTCCGCAAATTCCAGCGCATGCCCATGGCCTATTTTGACAAGCATCAAACCGGTGAAACCATGAGTTATATTACAAACGATGTGGCTGCGATACAGTCGGCGTTGGTGGACCAGTTGATCGAGATGGTGACGGAGGGCTCTATTCTCATTGGGTCCATTGTCATGATGGTTTATCTGGACTGGAAACTGTCGCTGCTGACTTTAGTGGTTATCCCGTTGGTGGGGCAAGCCATGAAAATCTTTGGCCGGAAGCTCAAGCGCAATGGGACGGTGATTCAGGAACGGGCGGCGGATATTACATCCCTTTTGCAGGAAAGCATTTCCTCCATTCGCGTGGTTAAATCCTTTGTGCGGGAAGATTATGAAATTAGCCGGTTTATCAATCAGAATATCTTGAATTTCCAGGCGGCCATGAAGAATGTGCAGCTTACCAGTCTGCTTACCCCTACTGTGGAGTTCTTGGCAGCGGTGTCGGTAACATTTATCGTGGGTTTTGGCGGTTATGAAGTGGTCAATGGTCAAATGACTGCCGGTGCCTTGGTGGCCTTTTTAACTTATGCGGTAAACCTGGCTAATCCGGTAAAACGGCTGGCACGTGTTTACGGTAATCTGCAGCGGGCTATGGCGGCCGTTGATCGTGTCTTTGCGGTTATCGATATGCCAGAGCCCATTGGGGATAAGGAGGGCGCTGAGAGTCTGCCGAAGATCAAGGGACATGTGGAAGTCAAGCATGTGACCTTTGGTTACAAGGAAGGGGTTAATGCTCTGGAAGATGTGTCCCTGGATGTTAAGCCTGGCCAGATGATAGCCTTTGTTGGTCCCAGTGGTGCAGGTAAGTCTACCATTGCGAATCTGATTCCCCGATTCTACGAGATCAATGGCGGTTCCATCGCCATTGATGGCCATGATATCCGGGAGGTTAGATTGGCGTCCTTGCGGGAGCAGATTGGTATCGTACCCCAGGAAACCATGTTGTTTTCCACTACGGTAAGGGAAAACATTCGCTATGGGCGTTTGGATGCCACAGATGAGGAAGTCATTGAGGCGGCTAAGGCCGCAAATGCGGATAGCTTTATTCGGGAACTGCCTCAAGGGTATGACACGCCTATTGGGGAGCGGGGATTGAATCTCTCCGGTGGTCAGCGGCAGCGCATGGCCATCGCCCGGGCAATTCTTAAGAATCCGCAGATCTTGATTCTGGATGAGGCCACTTCGGCTTTGGATACAGAAAGTGAAAAAATCGTGCAGGCAGCATTGGACCGCTTGATGGTGGGCCGGACTTCCTTTGTGATTGCTCATCGTCTGTCCACGATATTTAATGCCGATCAAATTTATGTGATTGATGGCGGCAGGATAAAAGAACACGGTACCCATGAAGAGCTCTTACAGCAGGGCGGCTTGTACAGCCATCTCTATAATATTCAGTTCGGTGGCGGAACCGTGACAGAAGGGGCATAATATAATGCAGATCCTCTATAACTTAGCGGCGATTCTGGTCGTCATATTGATCATACCGGTGTTTATGATACGTTCCGTCCGGGAAAAAGGCTTTGTGGAGCGTATTCGTCAAAGTTTGGGATTTTATCCGCAGCACACTTTGGAAAAGGTTGCCAAAAAGCACTGTATATGGGTGCATGCGGCTTCAGTCGGTGAAATTGTGGCTACTAGTCCTTTGATTAAGGAATTTCATAAGGAATTCCCCCAGACACCTATTTTAGTCTCGGTGGTGACCACCAGTGGCTACGAAATGGCGAATCGCATCATCAAGGATGCAGATGCCATTATTTACTTTCCATTGGATTTGCCAATTTTGGCTGGCAGCGTGTTGCGGCGTATTCACCCGCGTGTGTTCCTGCCTGTGGAAACAGAGCTATGGCCGAATTTCCTGAAGACTGCCCGGCAACTGCATATTCCGGTCATGATGGTCAATGGCCGTATCAGTGATCGCAGTGTGAAGCAGTACAAATACCTCAATAGCCTGTTGACGGATATGATTGGTACGGTGACCAAATTTGCCATGCAGTCCGATATCGATGCAGATTATATCATGCGTTTAGGAGCTAAGTCGGAGCTGGTGACGGTGACGGGAAATACCAAGTTTGACCAGACCTATACGGATGTAAGCCCTGCAGAAAAAGCAGCAATCATCAGGGAAATGGGGCTGGAAAAGGCGCAGGGTATTTTCCTGGCCGGTTCCACCCATCGTGGTGAAGAGGACTTTGTGCTCAAGGCCTTTCAGGCTGTGCGGGAGAAACACAGTCAGGCTAAACTGGTAATTGCACCTCGGGAATTGCTCCGTACCCAAGAGGTCATTCACCTTTGCAAGCGGGCGGGTTTTTCGGTGACTACCCGTACGAAACAACAGGAGCAAGGTCCTCAGGACGCAGATGTTGTGATTTTGGATACCATCGGTGAACTGGGCAAGGTCTATAGTGTGGGCGATGTGGTCTATGTGGGCGGGAGCCTGATTCCCCATGGCGGGCATAACATCCTGGAGCCTGCGGCCCATGGCAAGGCGATTATCGTTGGCCATTACATGTTTAACTTTAAGGATACCCACGCCCTATTCAAGAAACGGGATGCCTGTATCACGGTGGATAATGAACAGGAACTGGCAGCGGAAACGGTAAAACTCTTTGATGATCCGGCGCATCGTCATCGATTGGAAGCCGAAACCCTGTCGATTGTCGGCGAGAATAAAGGCGCTTCCCATAAGTCCGCCCTCATTTTGCGGGAAACATTGGAGACGTATGAAAGCAGTCCGGAAAATCGTCAACGCGCCCGGTCTACCCAGAAAATCAATAATTTCCAGACGTACTTTATTGATTTGGTACATCTGAAAGAAGTGGATGGTGTTCTGGAACATGTACTGACGGCTATCCTTTATGGCTTTTCCAGGGTGTACGCTTTGTTGGTGGACATTAAGTTATGGGGATATCGCCATGGTGTGTTCAGCCAGAAGAGTTTGGCTTGTTTTGTTATCAGTTTGGGCAATGTGACGGTAGGCGGTACCGGTAAGACCCCTACGGCGCAGCGCCTGGCCAGTGATATTCGGGATATGGGGTATAAGGTGGTCATCCTTAATCGTGGCTATCGGGCCAAGTGGCATGGAAAAATCGGTATTGTATCCGATGGTGAACGGCTTCATATGACGGCAGCAGACGCTGGCGATGAGGCCTTCATGCTGGCTAAACACCTGCCGGAGGTGCCAGTGCTTATTGGTGCCGACCGCTCGGTTACAGGGCAGTATGCCATAGAGCATTTTGGTGCCCAGGTAGCAATCCTGGACGATGGTTTTCAGCACTGGCAATTGGAGCGGGATATGGATATTCTGCTGGTGGATGCTGTCAATGTCTTTGGCAATGGCTATATGCTGCCTCGGGGAACGCTGCGTGAACCGATTTCGCATATCAACAGGGCAGATGTATGCTTGCTGACCAAGGTAGACCAGGCGGCTAAGGGATCCCGGGAATACATCCGGGACGTGGTGCATCGATACAATGAAGCCGCCCAGGTGGTGGAGAGTATTCATCAGCCGCGGCGCTTTATTCCCCTGGCTGAATGGTATGTGGATATTGCTGGCGATGGAATTGATGTGAATCAGATGTGTGGCAAGCAGATTATGGCAGTATCTGCCATCGGCAATCCTGCATCCTTTGAGCAGACGCTGTCCGATTTGGGGGTCGTGATTTTAGAAAGCTTGCGCTATCCGGATCATCATGACTACAGTATGCAGGAAATGGCGGACATTCTCCATCAGGCTGAACGCATGGGGGCAGATGCCATCATAATTACGGAAAAAGATGCGGTAAAGGTGCCGATGGAGGTTATTCATGCGGGAATCAGCATCCCGGTTTATGTCATTTGTGTAGAAGTCACCTTTCAGCAGGGCAAAGAAGAGTTTAATGCATTGCTGGCACAGCGCTTGGCTGCTAAATTGGGGAAATCAACAGACAGATAAGAGGGACGATTATGAAGGTACTTTGTGTTATTCCTGCCCGTTACGCGTCTACCCGCCTTCCGGGAAAACCGTTAAAGGATATTGCGGGCAAACCGATGGTATGCCGGGTTTATGACCGGGCTGTTCAGGCTAGGAAGATTGCAGAAACCGTTGTGGCTACGGATGATGAACGCATTCTGAAGGCTGTTGAAGAAAATGGCGGTAAGGCGATGATGACTAGAGCGGATCATCCTACGGGAACCGATCGGTTGGCTGAAGTGGCAGGAGCCTTTACCGATGTGGATCTGGTCGTCAATGTACAGGGGGATGAGCCCTTGATTGAACCGACGTTGATTGACGAGTTGGTCACTGCCTTTGAGACGGATGCAGATTTGCAGATGGCTACGGTGAAGACGCCTATGACGGATATGGCGGAGATTGAGAATCCTAACAACGTCAAGGTGGTAACGGACAAGAACGGCTATGCACTGTATTTTTCCCGTTCGGTGCTGCCTTATCCACGAAACGAAGGTTGTCCTGTGTACAAGCATATCGGGATTTACGCATATAAGCGGGCATTTTTACTGCAATATGCCAAGATGGAATCTACACCCTTGGAAAAAGCTGAGTCGTTAGAGCAATTACGTGCTCTTGAAAATGGCTATCGGATTAAAGTGGTAGAAACCTCGGCAAAATTTGTAGGCGTTGACACCGCTGAAGACTTGGCAAAGGTCAATGCGATATATAAGGCAATAAAATAGTTGTACGGTATCATTCGCTTTTCGCATGCACTGCCTTTTTAGGCGGGCAAAAGTATAATGTGCTGTTTTGAGGTGAAAGGAGCTTGAATATGAATCAGGTCAAAGTTGGTAATTATGTGATTGGTGGCGGCGAAAAGCTGACGCTTTTGGCTGGACCCTGCGTTTTGGAAAGTCTGGATCGTTGTCTGTTGATTGGTCGCACGATTAAAGAAATCTGCCAGCGCTTGGATATCAACTATGTGTTCAAGGCATCCTTTGATAAAGCCAATCGTTCTTCTTATCATAGTTTTCGTGGGCCTGGACTGAAAAAAGGCTTAGAAATGCTCAAAACCATAAAAGCAGAATTACAGGTTCCTGTGGTAACAGATATTCATGAAGCAAATCAGGCAAAACCGGTGGCAGAAGTGGCGGACATTTTGCAGATTCCGGCCTTCCTTTGCCGTCAGACAGATCTTTTGCATGCAGCAGCACAGACCGGGCGCGTTATTAACGTGAAAAAGGGGCAGTTTATGGCGCCGGAAGATATGCGCAATGTAGTGGATAAACTGCATGAAAGTGGCTGTGACCAGATGCTGCTCACGGAACGGGGCGCGTCCTTTGGCTATCATAATCTGGTGGTGGATATGCGCTCCCTGCCCATCATGCGTTCCTTCGGTTATCCTGTAGTGATGGATGGTACCCATAGTGTCCAGCTTCCAGGAGGCAATGGCACGACCTCTGCTGGCAATCGGGAATATGTGGAGTATTTGGTGCGGGCCGCTGTAGCTGTCGGTGTTGATGCCTTGTTCCTGGAAGTTCATGACAATCCGGAAGAGGCGTTGTCCGATGGTGCAAATATGGTTTACCTGGATAAACTGGAGGACCTGCTCAAAGATGCAGTGGCTATCCATGAAATCGTACGGCATAAGAAGAATTGAACAGGCTTGGTAAATCGAGGGGATAAGATTGGTAGATCAGATAAAAAAAGCGGCACTGGAAACCCTTTCCATTGAGGCGTCGGCCGTAGCAAAGCTTAAGGAACGTATCGACGAGGAATTCGTGGCTGCAGTCCGGTGTATTCTGGACTGTAAGGCCCGTGTGGTTGTGACTGGTATGGGAAAATCCGGGCATGTTGGCCGCAAGATGGCCGCTACTTTTGCCAGCACGGGGACCCCGGCGTTTTTTATGCATCCTGCTGAGGCTTTCCATGGTGATTTAGGCATGGTGACGGAAAATGATGTGGTCATTGCCATTTCCAACAGTGGGGAGTCCACGGAAATTGTCAATATTCTGCCCATTATCCGTCGTATTGGGGCGACTATCATCGCCATGTGTGGCCGGCGGGATTCTCAGTTGGGGAAGGCAGCCGATCACTTTGTGGATATCGGCGTGGAAAAGGAAGCCTGCCCTTTGGGGCTGGCACCTACTGCCAGCACTACGGCTACGCTGGCCATGGGCGATGCTTTGGCTATTGCCTTGATGTCGGTGCGGGATTTCACCAGCCAGGACTTCGCACTGTTCCATCCCGGCGGCGCTCTAGGGAGAAAGCTGTTGCTTACCGTTAAGAATGTCATGCATACAGGCGATGAGAATCCTTTGGTGCATAAAGATAAGACGGCTAAGGATGCGCTTTTCATCATGACGGATAAAGGCTTGGGAGCTGCTTCTGTAATCGACGATAGCGGCAAACTGGTGGGAATCATTACCGATGGTATTATCCGCCGGGCTTTGGCTAAGGATTATAAATTCCTGGATGAAGCTGTGGGCAATATCATGTTTGAAACGCCGTTAACCATTAAACAAGAGGCTATGGCTTCGGCAGCTCTTTCCGTTATGGAAAAGCATAAGCCACGGCCAGTTACGGTATTGCCCGTGGTGGATGAGCATAAGATTCCCGTGGGAATTATTCATTTGACTGACCTTTTGCGTCAAGGAGTGGTATAATGGAAATTCACAGCAATGCCTTAAAGGCGGCCAAGAAAATCAAGATGGTAATCCTCGATGTGGACGGAGTGCTCACGGATGGCGGCATTTATATCGGCGAGACGGGAGAACTTTATAAACCGTTTAATTGCCGTGATGGTCTGGGGATTACTCTGGCCCATAAGCAGGGCATTAAAACGGCAATTATTACTGGCCGCTGCTCTAAGCAGGTAGCTTTCCGCGCCCAGGAATTAAACATCAGTGAAGTGTTCCAGGGAAATACGGATAAACGGGAAGCTTACAATGAATTGAAGCAGCATACTGGGCTGCGGGATGAGGAAATTGCTTATATTGGTGATGATTTGATTGATTTGCCCATTATGCTTCAAGTGGGACTTCCCATGGCTGTGGCAGATGCAGTTCCTGCAGTGCGGATGCATTCGCTGGTGATTTCCGATTATCCGGGAGGTAAAGGCGCTGTTCGAGATTTGTTGGAGTTCATCTTTAAGGCCAAGGGAAACTGGGAGAATATACTGGCCAGTTTCCTGGTGCCGGTCCAGCAGGAAGAAAATGCCGGTCTGGGTCAGTGAATTGGCAAGTGATTTGGGGGAATAAGACTAATGCAGTATAGGTTTGTGATGCTTATGAGCTGGGGGGTACGCCATATGCCCTACAGACTTGTAATGACTATCGGCTGGGTCCTGGGACAATTATATTATCTCTTGATCAAGAAACAACGGGAATTGGCCGTGGCACAGATTATGCCAGCGTTGGGGCTTGAAGAGAAAGAGGCGCGGAAAATGGTGCGGGATTCCTTTGTGAATCTGGCGCGTAATGTGTTGGAAATTCTCTATATGCCGAACCTTACCCCGCAGAATTTTCATGAGTTCATCGAAATCGATCATTTGGAACGCATGACCGATGCTTTAGCAGAAGGGCATGGGGTGGTTGTACTCACCGGTCATGTAGGGACTTGGGAGTGGCTGTCGGCAGCTTTTACGATGAATGGTTTGCCCGTTACCGCCATTGCTAAACCACAGCCTAACATGCAGTACACCAATGCTTTGAATGATTTGCGTAAGACCATAAATGTGGAAATCTTCTCTCGGGGGACCAGTGAGCTTTTGGCCGCAGCAAAGGCCTTAAAAAAGGGCAAGATCCTGGGATTTTTAGCGGATCAGGATGGTGGTCCTAATGGCGCATTTCTGCCCTTTTTGGGCAAGATAGCAGCTACGCCTATGGGGCCTGCGGTCTTTGCGTGCAAGTTTAAGGCACCGGTGCTGCCGGCTTTTATTCTGCGTCAGTCCAATGGGAAACATAAGGTCGTTATCGGTGAAGTTATGCGCTATGAAGATACAGGCGATACGGATAAGGATTTGTTTGATTTCACCGCGAAGATGACGAAGATTCTGGAAGATGTTATTCGGGAAAATCCCACCCAATGGTTGTGGTTCCAGAAGCGCTGGAATACGCCTTTGGAACAGCGGAATGCGGGTAAACATCATACGGTGAAAGCACAGGAGGAACCCTGATGGACAAGAAACGCAAGTTTTTGCTTGGCGTGGGGATAGTTTTATTTGCAGCCCTTGTGGTATGGGCTGTGACTACCGTACCGGAGCCACCGGCAGCACCGGATAAACCAGCTCAGTCCGGGAAGATTATGAGCTATGACGGCAATGAAATCAGTGAAGAAAAAAACGGCCGCAAGATTTGGGATCTGACGGCAGAACACATTGAAGTGGATGTAGATACTCGGGATGTTGCGTTGGAAAATCTGTCCGGGCATTTTTATGCTGAAGACGGCCGCATTGTGGAGGTCAAAGCCGATAAAGGGAAGTATGCGGAGGCGACGAAGGATATTGTCATCACGGGGAATGTAAGTGTGAAAAATAGTGATGGTGCGCAACTTACCAGTGATGAATTGCGCTGGGAGGCCCAAAAGGAACGGTTGGCCGCTGTTGGCAGTGCCCGGGCTGTTAAAGAAGATATGCTGGCTACAGGTGACCGGATTGAAAGCACAGATGGGTTCAATAAGATAAAGATTACGGGCAAGGCACATCTGGCCAAGGGAGGAGAATGAAAATGACAAGTCGAATGAAGAAAATAGCGTTAACTTTGGCACTTAGTCTTACACTGCCCTTAGGCCAGCTTAGTGCAGCGGGAGAACCGGCAGAACTGAATGCTGATTCTGTGGAATACGATATGGGGTCCGGTCAGGCAGTGGCTACTGGGGATGTCCTGTTGAAACAAGGGAATACAAAGGTTACGGGAGTAAAAGCCACGTATAATTCCAAGTCCCAGGAGGGAACTGTAGAGGGGAATGTTATTGCTGTTCGGGATACCTTGCGGCTGACCTGTGATCGCATAGTGACCAATGGGCAGGAAAAGATCCTGGCATCAGGCAGTGTTCGGGGCAATGACGGAGATAAATCCTTTGCAGGGGAGCAGGTAGAATATTATCCAGCCCAGAATAAATACGTTAGAATTCCCGGCGGTGGGACGATTCAAAATGCAGATGGCTCCTTTACTGCGGATTACATGGAAGGCTGGCTGGATGATGAACATTATGTCGGAAAGGGTAATGTTCACGTGTCGAGTCCTGCGCGACAGATGGAGGCTGGCGGTGATCATGCGGACTATCGCGGCAAGGAGCAGGGCGTGGTCGTGCTGACTGGTAATGCCTGGGCCACGCAGGAAAATAATACGATGAAGAGCAATAAGCTGACTTTGTATCTTGATCCCGCAGGCCGGGCAAAGGTCAAGTAAGGGCAGCTGACGATAGATTTGGAGGGCAGGACCTTGCATATCGAGGCAAAAAATCTGGTAAAAAAATTTAAGGAACACACGGCTGTGGATCGGGTGTCCCTGCGGGTAGAAAAGGGTGAGATTGTAGGCCTTTTGGGACCAAATGGTGCGGGAAAGACTACTTCTTTCTACATGATTGTGGGCTTGGAAAAGCCAACCTCGGGTGAGGTTTTCCTGTCCGATGTGAATATTACTAAGATGCCAATGTATCGCCGGGCAGCACTGGGAATCAGCTATTTGACTCAGGAGTCCTCCATTTTCCGCAAGCTTACCGTGGAAGAAAACATTATGGCCATTTTGGAAACGACAGATCTTTCTCGGGCCGAACAGCGTACGAAGTTTGATGAGCTGCTGGCGGAGTTCCATATTAGCCATGTGCGTAACCGCAAGGGGACGGAGTTATCCGGAGGTGAACGCCGGCGGGTAGAGATTGCCCGTTGTTTGGCGTTGGAGCCGCAGTTTATTCTGCTGGATGAACCCTTTGCCGGAGTCGATCCTCTGGCTGTGGCCGACATACAGGAGATTATCCAGTATCTGCGCCAACGCGGTATGGGAATCCTGATTACGGATCATAATGTGCGGGAAACCTTGCAAATCGTGGACCGTGCATATATCTTAAGTGAGGGCAAGATTCTGCTGGAGGGCGATAGCCAGACTATTGCCCAAAGTCCGATAGCTAAAAAGTTTTATCTGGGTGAAAATTTCACCCTGTAAGGAGAACAGAAATGCGATTGCGAATTTTAGATAAATACATATTTCGGGAGGTTGTGTTGACCTTTGCCTTTAGCATTTGTGCTTTCTCCGCAGTGTTCATCGGGTCAGGGACATTATTCAAGATTGCCCGTTATATTACGGATTATGGTGCTTCCTTGCAGGCTGTGGTCAAAATCTTTATCTTTGGTCTTCCCGGCGTGGTTATCTGGACCTTTCCGATGTCTATGCTGTTGGCGACCTTGCTGACCTTTGGCCGCTTGTCCAGCAATAGTGAGATCACAGCTATGAAATCCTGTGGCATCAGCTTTTCCCGTATTGCCATGCCCGCTATTGTGATTGGGTTTATTGTGAGTATGGGGGCCATTGCCTTTAATGAGTACGTGGTGCCCTGGGCCAATACAGCTTACCGCAACGTGCTCTATTATGAGATTGAGGGCAATAACGGCATGAAATCTCAGGAGCATATCATCCTCAAGGAAATCAATGGGGATAAGATACAGCGCCTGGCTTATGCCCGCCGTTACGATGCGGAGGTGCAGCAGTTACAGGGGATTACCTTGCAGGAATTCGGTGATGATGGGAAGGTTACCCATGTGGAAAACGCCGATTATGCGGAATGGAACGGTGACATTTGGACCATGCATAATGGCATGATCTATGATATTGCCAGTGAGGAGGGGAAGGGCGAACATACGGTACGCTTCAAGACCCAGGTATTGCCGATTAGCGCTAATCCCAAACAGATTGTCCGGGAGCAGAAGGATCCGGAAGAACTGACCATGAAGGAGTTACGGGCGCAGATTGACATCATGAAGACTCAGTACGTGGATACTAATAAACTGGAAGCAGAACTTTACCAGCGGGTGACGGTACCGATGGCTAGCTTGATTTTTGCACTGATAGGTGTCCCTTTGGGGTTACAGCCTACGCGCAACAGTTCTTCGGCAGGCTTTGCTATTAGTGTAATTATTATCTTCTTTTATTATGCATTGATGACCATGGGCAATGCATTAGCGCGAAGTGGGACATTGCCGCCCTTGCTGGCTGTGTGGATTCCTAACCTTGTTGGTATTGTGGCTGGTATTGTGCTGATAAGGCGGGCGGCACGTTAAATCTTTGTTGAAAGGTGGATGACAGATGTCAGGAATCTTCTTGATTACGGTACTGGTGATTACCGGTGGGGCCATAGCCTTCATAGGTGACAGGCTGGGGACGAAAATCGGCAAGAAGCGGCTGTCAATCTTTGGCCTGCGTCCCCGTCATACCTCGATTGTCATTACCATCTTTACCGGCATTGTCATCACAACGTTGACCTTTGGTGTAATGGCAGCTGCTTCGGAAAATGTGCGGACGGCGTTGTTTGGCATGGAGAAACTGAACCGCACGATGCAGGAGACCAGGGATAGTCTGCTGAACACCCAGGCAGATTTGGCTGCGGCTAAGGATGAACAGGCGCAGACTGATGCAGATTTACAGCACGCCAAGGCCGATGTGGAACGGTTGAATAAACAACAGCAGAGTTTAGAGGAAGAAGCATCATTGCTGCAGGCTGGCATTGATGAATTGGAGGCGGCCAAAGCCCAGTTGACTGCGCTGAATGAGGAATTGACCGGGACCAATAAGAAATTATCGGCAGATAATGAGCAGTTGTCTGCCGATAACAAGACCTTGG
Organism: Selenomonas sp.; assembly: GCF_024699275.1. The sequence continues at coordinate 45,383 of NZ_JAILPX010000047.1, read as the reverse complement.
AAGACCGGACGCAGCAATTGCGGGCGGGCCTCATCACTATTCGGGAGGGCGATATTGCATTTCGGGCCGGTGAAATCATTGCCAGCGGTGTAATCCATGGCAATCGCAATGCGGAAGAAGTGGCGGCGGATATGGATACATTGGCTGCTCTGGCTAATCGGAATGTGTCTGCCCGTTTCGGTCAAGACCGCTCGGATGAAGATATCTGGATTTATCGGCCGGAGTATGAGGCTGCAGTAGAGGCTATTGCCAAAAGTCATCAGGATATGGTGGTTCGGATTGTGGCGGCCGGGAATCTGGTTCGGGGAGAAGAAGTTCGTACGTCACTGGAATTATATCCCAACAGCATTATTTATCGGGATAAGGAATTCATCATTGCCCGCCCCTATGATTTAGGGGTAGGTGATGATGGTGAGGCGGAGCAGACCGTGATGAACTTCCTCAAGGATGTAAATTTTGCGGCCACATCCAAGGGAATCTTGCCGGATCCCATCCGCGGTACGGTGGGGGTAATGGAGGGCGCACAATTCTACGAAGTTGTGGCTCAGCTCAGAGGACAGCGTGGACCAGTGGTCCTTTCTGCTTATGCCAATGGAAATACGGATGCCTCTGGTCCCCTTAGATTAAAAATCAATGTGGAGCGTAATGTTGCCAATTAATTTTTCTGAAAGGTTAATTGGCAATTGATGAGGTGTTTCCAGAATGAATATAGCAGCATTGGACCCGGGACGGGATAAATGTGGTTTTGCCGTTTTGGATGGCAAAGGACAGGTACTGATTCAGCGGGTTATTGATACAGATAAACTCATACAGGAAGTGACTGCGGCTAAAGCTGATTACGGCTTTAGCCGTCTCGTTATGGGCAATGGCACCACCAGTAAAATTGCCCAGGGGCGATTGCGGGAAGTGGCAGACCTGGCGGTTTTTGTCCGGGATGAATACCGCACCACCGAAATGGCTAAAGGTGAATATTGGAAAGCCAATCCACCCCGTGGCTGGCGGCGGTTTATTCCTGTAACCATGCAGGTGCCGCCGGTGCCTGTGGATGATTTTGTGGCAATCATCCTGGCTCGCCGTTTTTTGCAAGAATTGAAGGATAAAGGAGCGTAATGAACATGGAGCAGAATAAGAATACCCAGCAGAGACCGGAATGGACGGAGTATTTCTTGGATATAGCCAGGGCTGTGGGGCGCCGGGCTACCTGCCTGCGTCGCCGTTATGGAGCGATTATCGTAAAAGACCATATTATTATCAGTACTGGTTATAATGGTGCGCCTCGAGGAGAAGCCAATTGCATCGATACGGGGATTTGTGAACGGGAACGGCTCCATGTGCCCAAAGGGCAGAACTATGAGCTTTGTGTGGCGGTTCATGCGGAACAGAATGCCATCATCAATGCGGATTCGGCGGCTATGGAAGGAGCAACCATTTACATTGTCGGCATCAATGCCGATGGGACGCTGGCTTCGGGGAAGCCTTGCCTGCTTTGCCGCAGGATGCTGCGCAATGCCAAGCTGGCGCAGGTGGTTTATTATGAAACAGATGGGAGCATCGTAACCTGCCGTCCGGATGAGATTCATGATTAAAAATAGCGCTTTCAGCTTATTTTCATTGACACTATAGGCCCTCTGCGCTAAAATAGGCTTGTTATGAATTTCGATTTTGAGAAAAAGAGGTGCTACTTGTATGCCAGAATATGTGTTGGCGTTTGTCATTGCCGCAGGTGTGGCCTTGCTCATTACGCCCGGTGTGATTTTCCTGGCGGCCAAGACGGGGGCTATGGATGCTCCTGATGCGAGAAAAGTACATAAAAAACCCATTCCCCGCATCGGTGGATTGGGGATTTATGCGGCCTTTATGGTGGCGATTATAGGGATTATGCAGTTCATTGAAGTGGAACCGGATGTGTTGTTCGAGGTCACCGGCCTTTTGGTGGGCGGCTCGATGATTGTGCTTGTCGGTGTCATTGATGATTATAAGAATCTGCCGGCCAAGGTGAAACTGGTGGGGCAGATTCTTGCCGCAGCAGTACTGGTCCTTGTATTTGATGTGCGCATTGATTTCATTACGGATCCTTTTGGCGATTATTTCTATACGGAATGGCTGGCTATTCCGTTGACGATTTTTTGGATTGTGGGGCTTACCAATACAGTAAATCTCATTGATGGCTTGGATGGTTTGGCTGCCGGTGTGTCCACCATCGCAGCGACTACCATCTTCCTGGTGGCTTTGCATCAGAACATCATGTTGGTGGCGGTGCTTACGGCAGCACTGGCTGGAGCAGCTTTTGGCTTTCTCTATTATAATTTCAATCCCGCGAGAATATTCATGGGGGATTCGGGAAGCTTGTTCCTAGGGTATATGTTGGCCGGTATTTCCGTTATCGGCGCGGTGAAATGCGCAGCAACCATTGCACTCATTGTACCCATTTTGGCATTGGGGCTGCCCATTCTGGATACCACCTTTGCCATTGTGCGCCGTTATCGCGGTGGGGTGCCCATCTTTAAGCCCGACAAAGGACATCTTCATCATCGTTTGATGGATTTAGGGTTCAGTCAGCGGCAGGCGGTGTTGCTGATGTATGTAATCAGTGCTTTGCTGGGCTTAAGTGCTGTGGCTCTGACGGAAGTCAGTTATCAGTTTGCCATTGCCATCGTGTGTCTGGTGGTGGCCTTGGTGCTCTATGGTGCCAAGAAAATCGGTATTTTCCGAATGAATGATTCGGCCCAGCAGCATTAAAACATCATGCAGGTTCAAAAGGCAGGGGGATTCCTGCCTTTAACTATAGAGAGGGGACTAGGAATGGAACAAAAGAAAATCAAGGTTATGACGGTGTTCGGCACCCGGCCTGAGGCAATCAAGATGGCACCGATTGTGCTGGAATTGCAGAAGCATCCGGATAAGATTACGCCGGTGGTGGCCGTGACGGCTCAGCATAGAGAGATGCTGGATCAGGTTTTGGGGCTTTTTGCGATTACGCCGGATTATGACCTTGATATTATGGCTCAGGGACAAACCCTCTTTGATATCACCTCCAAGGCCATGATGGGGCTGGATAAGGTACTGGAGCAGGAAAAGCCGGATATCGTGCTGGTTCATGGCGATACTACGACCACCTTTGCAGGTGCTTTGGCGGCTTATTATCATCAGACAACGGTAGGGCACGTGGAGGCAGGCTTACGTACACACGATAAGTATAGTCCCTTCCCTGAGGAAATGAACCGCAAACTCACGGGCTGCATCGCAGATCTCAATTTTGCACCTACGGAGACCTCGGAAAATAATCTGCTGGCAGAAAATGTAAGACCGGAGAGTATCTTTGTTACGGGGAATACGGTAATTGATGCCTTGCATCATACCGTTCAGGATGATTTCCAATTCGCGGACGAATTGCTCCAGAATATCGACTTTGAGCATAAACGCATTATTCTCGTTACCACTCATCGCCGGGAAAATCTGGGAGAGCCGATGCGTCATGTCTATAAGGCCCTGCGTCAGCTTACCGAGGAATTTGCCGATGTGGAGGTCGTATTCCCCGTTCATAAGAATCCCAAGGTTCGCGAAGTAGTGCAGGAAGAGTTGGGGAATCTGGAAAAGGTGCATCTGATTGATCCACTGGATTATGAACCCTTTGCCAATCTGATGCATAAAGCGCATTTGATTCTTACCGATTCTGGTGGTGTGCAGGAAGAGGCTCCGGCTTTGGGGAAACCTGTGCTGGTCCTGCGGGATACCACCGAGCGTCCTGAGGCAGTGGCGGCAGGTACTGTAAAGCTTATTGGTACGGACCGCGATGTGGTCTATGACGAAGCCAGAAAACTGCTGACGGATGAAAATGCTTATAATCGCATGGCTGAATCGGTAAATCCTTATGGTGATGGCCAGGCTTCAGCCCGCATTATTCAGGCCATCCTCTATCATTATGGCTTGGCCGATAGCCGGCCGGATGTTTTCGTTGGTAAATAAGAAGATGAGCGGGCAGGAACCAAACGGTTTGAAGCAGGCGGTCAAGGCCTTTTCCATTCTTGGTGGTGTGGGAATATACCTGGTTGTCTTTGTGGGAATTTGTGGCTATATCGGGAGTTTGCTGGGTGATTATCTCCAACTGGGCAAAGCTGGGATAATTGGCGGTATTGTTTTAGGCTTTCCGGCCGCGTTTTATACCTTGTACCGGCAACTAAAGAATAACGAACTTATATGATAGGCAGTACCTCTGTGTATGGAGGTACTGTCTATTTCTATGCAGTGGGATTTATGGTGAATTTCCGTATAGGGAATATATATGAAAAAGCCACTGCTGAATAACAGTGGCTGAAATATCTTATGGAGCGGGCAATGGGAGTCGAACCCACCTCTAAAGCTTGGGAAGCTTTCATTCTACCGATGAACTATGCCCGCAAGGACTTATTTAGTATAGCATTTTTGTTTTATCTTTGCAAGGGGGAATTCTGCAAATGAACCGCGAAAAAATAATGTTTATAGAGAATCCGTGTTATTGATTACAGGAGGGATAATCATGGGGCTTTTACAAGCAGGTATGGGCGCTGTTGGCGGTGTCCTGGGCGACCAGTGGAAGGAATATATCTATTGTGATAGTCTGTCTGCTGATGTGCTGATGGCTAAGGGGCACCGCAGGACGGGCAGCGGTAGTTCCAATAAGGGCGATGATAATATCATATCTCAGGGGTCCCGGGTAGCCGTAAATAATGGACAGTGCCTGATTATTGTGGAGAATGGTGAGGTAGTGGATATCTGTGCTGAACCTGGGGAATATACCTATGATAAGGAGACGGAACCCTCCCTGTTTGCGGGAGACCTGTCTCAGACCATTCCCAAGGTTTTTGCAGAAATTGGACGGCGCTTCAGCTTTGGTGGCGATACGGGCCGGGACCAGCGGGTGTATTACGTCAATACCAAGGAAATTTACGGCAATAAGTTTGGCACGCCATCGCCCATTGCCTTCAAGGTACGGGATGATACGCTGAACTATGAACAGACGATACAGATTCGCTGTTTTGGTGAGTATAGTTATCGCATCACCAATCCCATACTGTTTTATACCAATATCGCCAGTAATGTCAGTGACACCTTTAATCGGGAGGAAATTGACAGTCAGTTGAAATCTGAACTCATGATGGCTTTGAAACCTGCTATGGCCAAGATTTCGGCCATGCGGGTAGGCTATGATGAGCTGGAAGCGCATTCTGCGGATATTGCCGCTGCGTTGAATGAGAGTCTGAGTCAGAAATGGGGCAATTTGCGCGGCATTGAGGTAGTATCTGTAGCGGTGGCCAGCGTAAGCCTTACCGATGAAAGTCAGGCAGTGCTGGAAAAACTGCAAAAGATGCAGGAGGCTGCGGTCTTGGGGCGTGATCCGTCTTTGATGGCGGGCATGTACGGAGCCGCCCAGGCCGATGCCCTGCGGGATGCGGCGAATAATGATGGTGGTGCCGCTATTGGCTTTATGGGCATGAACATGGCTGGTCAGGCCAATGGTGTCAATATAGGGGATTTGATGGCCCAGGGCCAGGCGCAAAAGGGGGCCCAAGCGCAGCAAGGTGCCCGGCAAATGAATACGGATGGCTGGTCCTGCAGTTGTGGACACAGTGGCAATACGGGGAAGTTCTGTTCCGAATGCGGTCAGCCAAAACCGGATGATGGCTGGATTTGCGTATGTGGTACAAAAAATACCGGCAAATTCTGTGCGGAATGTGGCAAACCCAGACCTGCAGGCGATTGGACCTGTAAATGTGGTGCGAAGAACAGTGGCAAGTTCTGTGCGGAGTGTGGCAGTCCTCGTCCCTAAAACAGCCATAGAAGCGAAAAAGGAGGTGGCGATATGGCCAGTAATTCTGTAGCTTATAAATGCCCAAATTGCAGTGCGCCACTGGATTTCAAGCCCGGTACGCAAAAGATAACTTGTGAATACTGTGGCACAGAACTGGAGGCAGCGGCCATTGAGGAGCTGTTTCAGGCGAAAGAAGCGATGGCGGCAAAGGCCGCTGATAAAGAAGATGAGAAATGGGATACGGCCGTGGCTGGCGGCGAATGGTCCGCAGAAGAGGCGGCGGCTTTCAAGTCCTTTGTTTGTGAGTCCTGTGGTGCAGAAATCGTGGCTGATGGCAATACTATGGCTACGGAATGCTGTTACTGTGGTCATGCGGTAATGCTGCCCAACCGATTTGAGGGGATGCTGAAGCCGGATTATATCATTCCCTTTAAGAAAAACAAAGAGGAAGCTAAGGCGGCATTGAAGGAATTTTGTAAGGACAAGTGGCTGCTGCCGAGTCTCTTCAAAACCCAGAACAGGATTGAGGCCATTCAGGCCATCTATGTGCCCTTTTGGTTATTCGATTCTGAGGTGGATGTTTATGCCCATTTTCGGGCAGAGAAGGTCCACGTTTATGAAACCAGTGATGAGGAAGTCACGGAGACCCGTCATTATGAATGTTTGCGCTCAGGCAGTATGGCCTTTGCCAAGATTCCTGTGGATGGCAGCAAGAAGATGGATGACTCCTATATGGAGAGTATCGAGCCATTCGATTACCATGAGATGGTACCCTTTTCCAATGCCTATATGACGGGATTTTTGGCGGATAAATACGATGTGGATGCAGAGGCTTCTGTACCCCGGGCTGACAAGCGGGTTCAGCAAAGTGCCGTGGCTGTGTTGGAAGATACGGTGCAAGGTTATGATCATGTGTCCTGTACGAAGTCTGATATAAAGAAGCAGACTGGTGCGGTAGCGTATTGTATGGCTCCTGTATGGATTGTTACCACCCGTTATCAGGATAAGCCCTACACCTTTATGATGAATGGCCAGTCGGGAAAGATTGTGGGCAGCCTTCCCTACGACAAGAAAAAGGCTATAGCTTATGGGCTGCTGGCCTTTGCCATAATCCTGCCCCTTGTTTACTACGCAGTTAAATGGCTGTTTGCGGATTAAGGAGGTGGCGGCAATGAAAAGAATCCTAATCATTTTTCAAGGTGTCTGTCTCCTGCTCCTGATGGCTGTCCAGCCAGTGGTGATGGCATCAGCACCTGTAGCGGATCAGGCCCGGCTCCTGTCGGATAGTCAGCGGCAGGCGCTGACCACAAAGATTCAGCAGGTGGAAGCGAAATACAACGTGAAAATTGGAATCTGTACGTTGCAGAATCTGCCTGACGGTAAGGTTGCTGGCAAATTTGCCAATGATATTCTGGACAAGAATTATGCAGGCAGTGTAAATGGCAGCATTGTCCTGCTGGTGGTGATGGGAAGCCGGGATTGGTATATTTCCACCGATAATAATATGCGGATTAGGATTCCCGATGGAACGGGGATAAAGGGGTTGCAGAATTATTTTTTGTCGGATTTATCCGATGGGGATTATGATGCCAGTTTTAATGCTTTTGTAGATGGTATAGACGATTATCTGGATTATTACGAAGCCGTCGGGGAGCCCTATGATCCTGCAGAGGAATTTGATTGGCTGGCTGCAGTTATTGCCCTGGCGGTGGCTGCTGTGGGAGGCGCTGGCTTTGCCTATTATCTCATCTGTGGGATGAGTAATGTTGTGCCTGCCCGGGAGGCTGATGCATATCTGCAGCATGACAGCGTGGATATCCAGCAGCGGCAGGATCGTTTCCTTTATACCACGGTTACCCGTCATAAAAAGGCGAAGGATAGGGATAGTGGCAGTTCGACTTCCTCCAGTGACAGCAGTCATGGCGGTGGCGGAGGAAAATTCTAGCTGAAGTGCCGGCGTGTGTGGTAATTTTAGGACAACTGCGGTATAATACTGTCTTAGGTGATTTTTCCCTCTTGGGGGTATGAGATATGGAGAGTGAGAATTTTGTTAGATATTAAATTTGTTCGGGAGCATCTTGATGAAGTAAAGCAGATGCTGGCTAATCGGCATAATCCGCTGAAGCTGGATGATTTTACAGCTTTGGAGCAGGAGCGCCGCAGCCTGTTGCAGCAAACGGAGACCTTAAAGGCAGAGCGCAATGAAGTATCGAAGGTCATCAGTCAGATGAAGAAAAACAAGGAAAATGCTGATGACAAGATTGCGGAGATGCGGGCCGTGGGGGAGAAAATCTCTGGCTTGGATGCCCAGCTTAAGGAAGTAGAAGAGAAATTGCGGGATATCCTGCTGCACATTCCGAATATGCCGAAGGCAGATGTGCCCATCGGCAAGGACGATACGGAGAATCCAGAAGTACGCAAATGGGGTACGCCGACAGCGTTCTCCTTCGAGCCGAAGGCGCACTGGGATATTGGTACGGATTTGGATATTCTCGATGCGGACCGCGCTGCTAAAGTTACCGGTGCCCGTTTCATGTTCTACAAGGGGCTGGGGGCCCGTTTGGAACGTGCCTGCATCAACTTTATGATGGACCTTCATGCCACGAAACATGGCTATACGGAAATGCTGGCTCCCTACATTGCCAATAAGGACAGCATGACGGGCACGGGCCAGCTGCCGAAGTTTGCCGAGGATATGTTCAAGCTTGAAGGCATGGATTATTATCTGGTGCCGACTGCCGAAGTGCCGACCACGAACTACCATCGTGATGAAATCCTCGATGGCGATAAATTGCCGGAGTATTACAGTGCTTATACCGCCTGCTTCCGTGCTGAGGCTGGCAGTGCCGGCCGGGATACCCGCGGTCTTATCCGTCAGCATCAGTTCAATAAAGTCGAGCTGATAAAATTCGTTAAGCCGGAAACCAGCTGGGATGAATTGGAATCCATGGTGGATGCCGCTGAAGATGTGCTCCGTATTTTGGAACTGCCGTATCATGTGGTACAGCTTTGCACTGGCGATATGAGTTTCACGTCTGCCAAGACCTATGATATTGAGGTTTGGTTCCCGGCCCAAGGAAAGTATCGGGAGATTTCTTCCTGTTCGAACTGCCTTGACTATCAGGCTCGTCGTGCCAATATCAAATTCCGCCGTGACAGCAAGTCCAAGCCGGAATTTGTGCATACGCTGAATGGTTCGGGCTTGGCTGTTGGTCGTACCGTAGCGGCTATCCTGGAAAACTATCAGCAGGAAGATGGTTCGGTCATCGTGCCCAAGGCCTTGATTCCCTATATGGGCGGTGTAGAAGTAATCAAGTAAATTACAAATATACAAGCAGTTTGTAACAAAGTGTCGCGCACTGCTGGACAAAATTTGCTCTTTGCGGTAATATAGATGGGTGATTATCTATCATTATTCGCATAGAGCAAATTTTTTTAGGAGGAACTGGCAGGAATATTTGCCGCAGATGTACAAGTTATTGCTGGATGGTTCCAGAGAGAAGGTGTATGTAGATTGGAAAGAAATGGATTTTCCACCCGCTTGGGGTTTATTCTGGTGTCAGCGGGATGTGCCATCGGTTTAGGTAATGTGTGGCGATTCCCCTATATTACCGGCCAGTATGGTGGTGCCTCCTTCGTGTTGATTTACCTGCTATTTTTGGCAATCCTGGGGTTGCCCATCATGGTGGCTGAGTTTGCCGTGGGCCGGGCCAGTGTCCGCAGTGCGGCTATGTCCTTTGATGTGTTGGAGCCAAAGGGAACCAAGTGGCATTGGCATAAATACACGGCCATTGGCGGGAATATGATTCTGATGATGTTCTATACCACGGTGGCTGGTTGGATGTTGTATTATCTCTATAAGACGGCGACTGGGGCCTTTGAAGGTTTGGATGCCGCAGGCATTGGTGCTGTCTTTGGCGGTTTGTTGCAGGATCCGGTGACCATGGGCGGTTACATGATGGCGATGGTTATCCTCTGTGGCGGCGTTTGCTATCTGGGGGTTGAGGCAGGTGTTGAACGCATCACAAAGTTTATGATGACCTGCCTGCTGGTGCTCATGGTTATTCTGGGAATCAATTCCGTGTTGCTTCCCGGTGCAGATGAGGGCTTGAAGTATTATCTTTATCCGGATTTTGATCGATTGATGGAGCATGGCTTAAAGGAAGTTATCTTTGCCGCTATGGGGCAGGCGTTCTTTACCCTGTCCATTGGCATGGGGTCCTTGGCCGTGTTTGGTTCGTACATTGGCAAGAGTAAGCGCCTGACCGGCGAGGCGGTCTGGATTATTCTGCTGGATACCTTTGTGGCCATCATGGCGGGGTTGATTATTTTCCCTGCTTGTTTCAGTTACGGCGTGAGTCCTTCCAGCGGTCCAAACCTCTTGTTTGTAACTCTGCCCAATGTATTCAATGCCATGCCATTGGGGCGGCTTTGGGGAACGTTGTTTTTCCTCTTTATGACCTTTGCTGCCATGTCGACGGTGATTGCCGTGTTTGAGAATCTCGTGGTCTGCTTTTTTGACCTGTTGCATGTTGACCGGCATAGGATTATCTTCTGGGGGATTCCTGTGGTCATCCTGCTTTCCCTGCCCTGCGTGCTGGGCTTTAATGAATGGAGCTGGATTCAGCCCTTGGGCAGAGGGTCAGGAATATTGGACCTAGAGGATTTCCTGGTGTCCAATAATATCCTGCCCCTGGGCAGTCTGGTGTATATGGCCTTTTGTACCAGTCGGTATGGCTGGGGCTGGGATAACTTCATCAAGGAAGCGGATACGGGCCGAGGGGCAGCTTTTCCCCAGTGGATTCGCTTCTATGCGACCTATATACTGCCCTTGATTGTATTGGTCATCTTCGTTAATGGGTATTATGCCCTGTTCTTTAGTAAATAATTTATGCAGTAAGATAGGAGTGCATGCCTATGATAAAGTTTTCTAAAGTAAAGAAAACTTATGCCAGTCCGGCAGGGCCGGTACCGGCGTTGAAGGGCATTGATCTGGAAATAGCCAAGGGTGAGATTTATGGCATTATTGGCCTGTCCGGAGCAGGAAAGTCCACCCTTGTACGTTGTATCAATATGTTGGAGCGCCCCACAAGCGGCCGGGTAATCGTTGACGGTCAGGATATGACGGCGCTTAATGAAAGTGAATTGCGGAAGGCACGCAAGGACATTGGCATGATTTTCCAACATTTTAATCTGTTGTCATCGGCCACCGTCTATGACAATATTGCCTTTCCCTTAAAGCTGGCGGGCAAATCTGCCAGCGAAATCAAGGAAAAAGTAGAGCCGTTACTGAAATTGGTGGGATTGGAACAGAAGGCTGGCCAGTACCCGTCCCAACTTTCCGGAGGACAGAAACAGCGCGTGGGCATTGCCAGAGCCTTGGCCAGTGAGCCTAAGGTGCTGCTCTGTGATGAGGCCACCAGTGCCCTTGACCCGCAAACCACCAAGGCGATTTTGGAACTTATTCGGGATATTAATAAGAAGCTGCAGCTGACGGTGGTGGTCATCACCCACGAAATGCAGGTGATTAAGGATATCTGTGATAAGGTTGCGGTAATCGATAAAGGGGTTATCGCGGAACAGGGAACAGTGCTGGAGGTGTTTACCAATCCCCGGCAGCCAATCACTAAGGAGTTTATCAGCGTCCTTCTTTCCAATGATTTGCCTGCGGCTTTCCGTGGCGGGAATATCAGTCAGGAGCCTGCGGAAGATGCTTATCTTTTATTGCGCTTGACCTTTATTGGTGAGTCCGCAGACGACCCGGTGATTGCGGATATGATTCGGCGCTTTCCGGAAGTGGAAACCACATTGCTGTTTGGCAATCTCGACCATATCAAGTACACCCCCTTTGGCCGCATGATTATCGGCATGCGGGGCGAACATAGTCAGATAAAGGCGGCATTGGACTATCTCAAGAGCCGGGATTTGCAAGAGGAGGTGATTGGCTATGTCAAACGACATGATTCCTCTTTTAACTAAGGCTTTGGGGGAAACCGTCTATATGGTGGCGGTTTCCATGGCCATCGCTTCGGCGTTGGGCATTCCTCTGGGGGTATTGCTCTATGCTACGGATAAGGGGCAGGTTTTGGAATCAACAAAGCTTAATCAGGTTATGGGGACGGTGGTTAATGCCGTCCGTTCGATTCCCTTTATCATTCTGATGGTTGCGATTATTCCTCTGACCCGTATGCTGGTTGGGTCCGCCATTGGCACTACTGCGGCCATGGTGCCGCTGGTTATTGCATCGATTCCCTTTATTGGGCGGCAGGTGGAGACCAGTCTGAAGGAAGTCCCTTACGGTTTGATTGAAGCGGCGCTGGCCATGGGGGCAACGCCGCTGCAGATTATCAGCCGGGTGCTTCTGCCAGAGTCCATGCCCAGTATTGTAGCCCAGCTCACCACGGTGGTAATCAGCCTGGTGGGGGAATCGGCCATGGCAGGGGCAATTGGTGGCGGCGGCTTAGGGGATTTGGCTATCCGCTATGGGTATCAGCGCTTTCGTCCGGAAGTGATGATTGCCACAGTGGTCATTTTGATTGTTCTCGTACAGGCAGTTCAGTTGGTGGGTAACACGCTGGCAAAACGCCTGGATAGGAAATAATTTTTCATTTATAAGGAGGTATCCCTATGAAAAAAATTTTTGCACTTATTGGTACCTTGTTGATTGCGGCCATGGCTTTTGCAGGCTGCGGTGGTGAACAGCAGGGGGCTAAAGATGATGGCGCTAAAACCCTGAAGGTCGGCGCGACGGCAGTTCCTCATGCCGAGATTTTGGAAGTGGTAAAACCTTTGCTGGAAAAGGAAGGCATCAAATTGGAAATCGTTGAATTCAACGATTATGTTCAGCCCAACCTGGCGCTTAATGACAAGGAATTGGATGCCAATTTCTTCCAGCATGAGCCTTACCTGCTGAACTTTATGGAAGAACATAAGGAAGTCAAGCTCAAAAATGCCTTTGGCGTACATATTGAGCCCATGGGGGTATACTCCAAGAAGATCAAAGATCTTAAGGAGCTTAAAGAAGGGGCATCTATTGCCATTCCGAACGATCCCACCAATGGCGGCCGTGCCTTGCTGCTCTTGCAGAAGGCTGGTCTGATTACGCTGAAAGAGGGCGTGAAGGAAAAGGCTACGGTGCAGGATGTTGCGGGCAATCCGCATAATTTCAAGTTCCAGGAAGTGGAGGCAGCGCAGGTTCCCCGGACCCTGGAGGATGTGGATGCGGCAGTTATCAACACGAATTATGCGATGCAGGTTGACCTGGTGCCCACCAAGGATGCGCTCTTTATGGAAGATAGCACTTCGCCCTATGTAAACATTATTGCGGTACGGGATGGGGATGAAAACCGTCCGGAGATTCAGGCGTTGATTAAGGCGCTTCAGAGTAAGGAAGTAAAGGACTTCATTACGGATAAATATAAAGGTGCAGTAGTGCCGGCATTCTAATTGCTGGACGTCCCTGGGACCATTGTTATTAGCGTTATCTATAGGCCCGCCCCGGGACTGGTAATAACTTTCCTCCGCCGTAGACAGGCTTGTCAAAAGCTGCGGAAAGTCATCACCAGTCCCGGGGCTATTGCTATCAGCGCTACCTGCAGGTCGCCCCGGGATTGGTAATAACTTTCCTTTGCCGTAGACAGGCTTGTCAAAAGCTGCGGAAAGTCATCACCAGTCCCGGGGCTATTGCTATCAGCGCTACCTGCAGGTCACCCCGGGATTGGCAATAACTTTCCTCCGCCGTAGACAGGCTGGTCAAAAGCTGCGGAAAGTCATCACCAGTCTCGGGGCTATTGCTATCCGCGTTACCTGCGGGTCGCCCGGGGCTGGGAATAACTTTTCTCCGCATCCGGATAATATGCGTGTGATGGAGATGTATCTTTGTGCATGATTGATGGTGAAGGTTGACACTTGACCTGGGCTTTGCTATTATAAGAAAGGGAAACTAAAGAACTTTCTCCAAACTCAAAATGAGGCTGGTATCTGCAGATGGCGGGACAGTCAATTTGAGTTTTTTTATCGTGTTTTCACTTCCGCGGTGCAGTGACGCCGCAAGAATCCTGAGGAGGAATTCACTAATGATTGAACGTTACACCAACCCTGAGATGGGGCACCTGTGGTCCATCGAAAATGAATGGCAGCAGATTCTTGAAGTCGAGATGGCTGCCTGCGATGCTATGGCAGAGCTGGGAGAAATTCCGGTGGAGGCGGCGAAGAATATTCGCGCTAAGGCAAAGTTTGATGTGAAACGCATTCGGGAAATCGAGGCTGTTACCCATCATGATATCATTGCCTTTCTGACCAATGTCGCAGAAAATGTTGGTGAGGATTCCAAGTATGTGCATAAGGGGCTGACTTCCAGCGATGTGAAGGATACCGCTTATTGTATGATGATGCGGGATGCTGCAGATATCATCCTGGATGATTTACGTAAATTCCGTGAGGTCCTGCGCCGTCGTGCCGTGGAATTCAAGCATACGCCTTGCATTGGCCGTACCCATGGCATCCACGCTGAGCCCATGACCTTTGGTCTGAAAATGGCTCTGTGGAGTGCGGAAATTGAGCGCGATATCGATCGGGTAGAGCATGCGAAACAGACGGTTTCTGTCTGCAAGCTTTCCGGAGCTGTGGGTACTTATTCCAATATCGACCCGGAAATCGAGCAGCGGGTAGGGAAGAAACTGGGTTTGACGCCCGTACCCTTGGCAACCCAGGTTATTCAGCGTGACCGTCATGCGGAGTTTGTGACCACCTTGGCCATTGTATCCAGTACGCTGGAAAAAATTGCTACGGAAGTTCGCAACCTGCAGCGTACGGATATCCGTGAAGCGGAAGAATATTTCTCCCCAGGGCAGAAGGGCTCTTCGGCAATGCCCCATAAGCGCAATCCCATCAATTGTGAACGCATTTCCGGCATGGCTCGTCTGGTGCGGGGCAACGCCGTGGCGGCGCTGGAGGATATTACCCTTTGGCATGAACGCGATATTTCCCATTCCTCCGTTGAGCGTGTTATCCTGCCGGACAGCACCATCAATGTGGATTACTGCACCAGAAAGCTTACCAATATCATCGATAAACTGCTGGTTTATCCGGATAAGATGCTTCACGATATGGAGCGTACGGGCGGCTTGATTTACAGTCAGCGGATTATGCTCAGCGTGGTCAGCAAGGGCGTGCTTCGGGAAGATGCTTATAAGTGGGTTCAGCGCAATGCCATGAAACGCTGGATGGAAGGTCAGGACTTCCGCACCAGTGTAGAGAACGATCCAGATATTACGAAGTACCTGACCAAGGAAGAAATCGATGATTGCTTCGATTATAAATACTTCCTGCGTCATGTCGATATGATTTTTGAACGTTTTGGCCTTTGATGTGAAAGTAAGGGTTTAAGGAGAGAGTCTTATGTCAACAGTTGTAGTAACAGGTACCCAATGGGGAGACGAAGGCAAGGGGAAGATTGTAGATTATCTGGCACAGCAGGCCGATACGGTGGTCCGCTTCCAGGGGGGCAGCAACGCTGGCCATACTGTCGTGGTAGATGGTGAGGCGTATAAGCTCCGTCTGATGCCTTCGGGGATTCTGTTCAAGGGTTCTCATTGCGTGGTGGGCAATGGCGTGGCCTTCGATCCCATGGTTATGCTGGAGGAGATGGATGGGCTGGCCGAGCGCGGCATCGACCTGTCCGGCATCCGTATTTCCAATCGCGCTCATGTGGTTCTGCCCTATCACCGTCTGATGGATGGCATTGGGGATGAGGCCCGGGGAGATAATAAGATTGGTACTACGAAACGCGGCATTGGCCCCTGTTACATGGACCGTGACAACCGCATTGGTATCCGCGTCTGCGATATGATGGATGAGGAAGAATTCGCCAAACGCCTCAAGGAAAATCTGGAAATCAAGAACAAGGAACTGAAGCTTCTCTATGACCATGAGCCATTGTCTTATGATGAGATATTCAAGGAATACATGGGCTATGCAGAACGTCTGCGTCCTTATGTCTGCGATACCATTGCCCTACTGAATGAGGAAATCAAAGAGGGCCGGAAGATTCTCTTTGAGGGTGCTCAGGCGACCATGCTGGATATTGACTATGGGACTTATCCTTACGTTACGGCATCACACCCCATTTCTGGCGGGGTAGGCGTTGGGGCTGGCGTTGCGCCCAATAAGATTGATAAGGTTGTGGGCATCGTTAAGGCCTATTGCACCCGTGTGGGCGAAGGCCCCTTCCCCACAGAACAGCTGAATGCCATCGGGGAAAAGATTCGTGAAGAAGGTCATGAATATGGTGTGGTTACGGGGCGCCCCCGTCGCACAGGCTGGCTGGACGCCTGTGTAGTCCGCTATGCAGGCATCATTTCTGGAATCGATTATATGGCGGTAACCCGTCTGGATATTCTCGATAACTTTGAGGAAATCAAGATGTGTGTAGCCTATAAGTATAAAGGGGAAATCCTCAACGAAATCCCGGCAAGCCTCAAAGTGCTGGCTGAAGTTGAGCCGGTTTATGAAACCTTTGCCGGCTGGAATACCAGCATCAGCAAGGTACGCAAGTACGAGGATCTGCCGGAAAACGCCAAGAAGTATCTGGAACGCATGGCAGAAGTTACGGGTATCAGCCTGGGAATTGTTTCCGTTGGACCGAACCGCGACGAAACCATCGTCATTGCCAAGGACATATTTTAAGCAATAAATGAAAAGGGCGGCTGCCAGCTAAGGCGCCGTTCTTTTTTTACCATATCAGAGGCAGGAAGGAGTGATGGCCGGATGATGTATGAGCAGGAAGCCGTGGTGCATCATGCAAGCGGCATACATGCCCGCATTGCGGCGATGATTGTCCAGCTGGCTAAGGAACTCAGTGAAAAGTATGCCACACCGTTGTTTTTGCGCAGCAAGCGCAGTGAACGCTTTGAGATGCGCAGCCTGATGAAACTGGTGGCCTTGAAAATACGCAAGGGGGATTCCGTCTTTGTATCTGCAGAGGGAGATGCTGGGCGGCAGGCGGTCTATGAAATGGTGCGCTTCCTGGAGGGGGACTTTGAACTGCGGGAGCCGGGAAAAATCCATGAGATGGATAAGCTCCTGCATGAAAATGCCCTGATGCAGGAACGGCTGCAGATGATTTTGGAAGCCGTGCAGGATGGTATCTGCGTAGTGGATCGGACCGGGGAGATTACGTATGTCAATCCCTCTTATCTGCGTATTGTTCACAAGACACCGGAAATGGTCATGGGGCAGAATGTCTTTAAGACCGCTCCCGATGGCAATCGCTGTGCGGTCTTGCGTACGGGGGTAGCCCGTATTGGCAGCATCAGCCGCAAGAAAGATGGCACGACGGTGGTGGCCAATGTCAACCCCATCTTTGTCAATGGTGAAATTGCCGGTGTTGTGTCGGTCATCAAGGATATTACCGAACTGCAGAATCTGATGGCAAGGCTGTCCCAGGTATCGGCCAAGGCGGAATATCTGGAGCAGGAACTCTTGCGCACGAAGAAGACGGCCAATGCCTTTGCTAATTATATCGGGAAAAGCGGCAAGGTCATTGATGTATTGGCATTGGCTTCCAAGGCCGCCAATTCTTCGGCCACGGTGCTGATCCGCGGAGAGAGTGGTACAGGGAAGGAAGTCATCGCGGAGGGCATTCACTATGCCAGTGAGCGCCGGCGGGGCCCTTTTATCCGGGTGAATTGCGGAGCCATTCCAGGCACTCTTTTGGAGTCGGAATTATTCGGTCATGAAAAAGGCGCCTTTACCGGTGCCGTCAAGCGCAAACTGGGCAAATTCGAGTTGGCGGACCATGGCACCATCTTTCTTGATGAGATTGGCGAAATGGACAAGAAGATGCAGGTTAAGCTTCTGCGGGTACTGCAGCAAAAGGAGTTTGACCGGGTTGGCGGTGAAGAGACCGTTCATGTGGATGTGCGGATTATTGCGGCTACGAATCGTCACCTGGAGGATATGGTCAAGGATGGTACCTTCCGGGATGATCTGTACTATCGCCTGAATGTTATTCCCATCATTTTACCGCCGCTGCGGGAACGGATTGATGATATTCCTTTGCTGGTGGAACACTTTATTGAAAAGATCAGTGTGACCACGGGGAAGACCGTGCGCAGCATTACCCCGGAGGCCATGGACATTCTGATGCGGTACAAATGGCTGGGTAACGTGCGGGAATTGGAAAATGTCATTGAACGGGTGATTACCCTGATGGACAGCGATATTATTACTGTGGCAACGCTGCCGTCCTATATCAAAGGGGAAGCGGCAGATGCAGAGGTGCAGCAGCTGGAACCCGATAGTGCCGTACTGCCTTGGGAAGAATACGAGAAACGAATTATTGCCAAGGCGTTGAAACAGTGTGGCAGTTATAATGCAGCTGCTAAAGTATTGAAGATTACCCATAAGACAGTGGCCGCTAAAGCCCGAAAGTATGGCTTATCCTGATTGGTAAATTTTACCGGCGGTGGTAAAATTTACCAATAAAAAGGCGTAAATTGGTAAATTTTACCGAAACAATTATTGTTAGCCGATGAATGTTGCGGGATAATGCGTGTTCTTTTCTTCTCCCGAGGCCGGTATTCAAGCCCTTTAGGAAATTTTACCAATGTCTTGCAAAGTTGGCATGCTGCTTGCATTTATATAGGATAGTTAGCAACATTATAGTCAGTAATCGTCATTGACGGTTAGGATATGTTGTGGTTTTAGTATGAATGGAGAGGTTTTAAAATGACGCAGGAAATTGTAACGATTGAAAACAAGACTGGTATCCATGCCCGCCCGGCTTCCATCTTTGTACAGACGGCAACGAAGTTCAAGTCCAAGGTTCAGATTCAGGCTAAGGGCAAGACCGTTGACGCTAAGTCCATCCTCATGATCATGAGCATGGGTCTGGTTAAGGGTACGGAAATCACCATCGTTGCAGATGGCCCGGATGAAGCAGATGCAGTTAAGGCTCTGAAAGAGCTCGTTGATTCCAAGTTCGGCGAAGAATAATTTTACCACCACATTGGAATCTTAGGAATCGCCTTCTTTCCAAGGAATGGAAACTTTGGAGGAAGGCGTTTCTTGTATGTTTAGTATCTATAGCAGGGGGAAATACAAAATGGCAGAAGCAATCAGAGGTAAAGGCGTTATTTCCGGTATCGCCATTGGTAAAATCATGCTGGCAGGCCAGAATTTGGATGGCTATTTGGTAAATTACCAGCCGGAAAGCAAAGAAGTAGAAGCAAAAAAGGCGCAGGATGCCCTGACGGCTGTAGCGGAAACGCTGCGTGAAAACATCGAACGCCTGCAGAAACAGGAAATGGCTGAACAGGCAGCAATTATGGAAGCACATCGTATGATGGTGCAGGATCCCATGATGGCCCAGAAAATCGAGGAAAAGCTGGACGAGGAAGCAAATGCTCCGCAGGCTGTACTCAAAGCTGCTGAAGAACAGGCACAAATGTTTGAAATGATGGAAGACGAGTACTTTGCTGCCCGTGCCGTTGACCTGCGCGATGTCGGTAAGCGCGTGGCCAAGTACATTCTGGGCGTAAAAGAACCGGAACTGGGCGACGAAAAGGTTATCCTCTGTGGTCGTGAAATCGAACCCTCTGTCATTGCCGGTATGCCCACCGATAAGATTGCTGGTGTAATTTTGGGTTCTGGTTCCACCACGGCCCATGCCGTTATCATCGCCAAAGCCCGTGCTATCCCCACCATTGTTGGCCTGAACAAGGAAGATCGTATCGATAAGATTGCCGATGGCGACCATGTAATCATGGACGGTGAAGAGGGCAAGATCCTTGTGAACCCCAGCGAAGAAGAACTGGCTGGTTACAACGAAAAGATCAAGAAGCAGCAGGAACTGGCAGCTCATTATGCACAGCTTAAAGACCTGCCGGCTGTTACCACGGACGGCGTAAAGGTGGACTTGATGGCTAACATCGGCACCCATATGGATGTGGATAATGCACTGAAATATGGCGCTAAGGGTGTAGGTCTGTTCCGCTCTGAGTTCGTGTTCATGGGCCGTCAGGACATTCCGAATGAAGAAGATCAGTTCAAGGCCTATAAAGAAGCGGTAGAAAAATGCCAGGGCAATCTCTGCGTTATCCGCACCATGGATATCGGCGGGGACAAACCTCTGCCGTACCTCAACATTCCGGAAGAAGAAAACCCCTTCCTGGGCTATCGTGCTGTCCGCATCAGCTTGCAGCGCAAGGACTTGTTCCTGCCCCAGCTAAAGGCTATCCTGCGGGCTGGTGTATACGGTAAAGTCGGTATCATGGTGCCCATGATCATCAATGTGGCTGAATTCAAGAAGGTTAAGGAATTCATCGAAGAAGCCAAATTGGAACTGACCCATGAGGGCAAGGCATTTGCTGAAGATGTACAGGTGGGTATCATGGTTGAGACGCCGGCTGCGGCTATCATGACGCCGGTTCTGGCTAAATATGTAGACTTCTTCTCCATTGGTACCAATGATCTGGTTCAGTATACTTTGGCTTGCGACCGTGGCAACGCCAACATTGCTGAACTCTACAACCACTTCAACCCCGCAGTGCTGCAGCTGATTCAGCGCACCATCACCAGTGCCCGTGAAAATGGCATCTGGGCTGGTATGTGCGGCGAAATGGCCAGTGACCCCAATGCTGCCGTAATCCTTATGGCTATGGGCATCAGCGAACTCTCCATGAGTGCTCCGTCCATTCCCCGGGTTAAGGAAAAGATTCGCAACATCAGCTCCACCAAGGCTAAGGAAATCCTGGCTGATGTGATGAAGATGGAAGATGGCGACGAAATCAAGGCTTATCTCAGCAAAGTCCTGTAATTTTCGATGAGACCTGTTTTCTGTATGGCTATGTAATGGGCAGTACAGAAAAAACGATCTTAATCGTATGGATAAAAATCCCTGAATACAAGCTCCTCATGCGTAGTTTAACGCGAGGTCTGTATTCAGGGATTTTTTCATTTTATGGGGGGCATTGACCAGTCATCACGGCCCTTTTCCTTTACCTGATAGAGGGCTTGGTCTGCTTGGTGCAGCAGTTCCTGATAGTCATGTCCGTGGGGAGGATATAGGGCGATGCCGATGCTGGCTGACAGGCGTGGGTGTTTTTCCGTGGCAGGTTCCAGATTGTGGGCGGCTTCGCTGATACGCTGGGCGATGATTTCAATGTTTGGCTGTGGAATGTTAGCCAGAACGAGGATAAATTCATCGCCGCCAAAACGCCCCACCGCATCATTTGAGCGAACGATGTGACTAAGGCCTAATCCGAAGCGGCGTAAAATATCATCGCCCTTTTGATGCCCCAAGCTGTCATTGGCTTCCTTGAAATAATCCAAATCCACGATGAAAAGGGCATGATAGCAATGAGGCGCAGTGGCTGTGCTTAGGATTTCACCGCCTGCCCGCTCGATGGCCGCTTTGTTCAGCAAGCCGGTAAGGGCATCGGTTTCCGCTAACTCTTGGTAGTGGCGCTGTTTCTGATGCGCGGTATTTAATTCTTTGACTACGGACAGGAGCTTGAGGTTTTTCTGTTGTAAAAGAAGCTGCGTTTTGCGCAACGTGCGCTGATGATGGCTGAGAAAGAACATGACGGCAAGCAACAGCAGGATAAGACCAGCAGTAAGACCGGTTTGCAAGGGGTAGAAGGTCAGCAGATGCCGCAGGGAAAAAATAGGTTTTGTGCCAATGATGTGCTTTTGGTTAATGTGCTTGCGCTTTTCCGGATTGATTTGTGTAATGGCTTTATTAATAATGCCCTGCAGGATACGAGACTGGCTGGGGGAGATGGCAAGGCTTACGGGGATATTTATAGAAGCATCGGGAATGATGGTGAGATTCGGATAGAGAATCAGTGGACGGTCTATTTCCAGGGTTGAATTGCGGATTAAAGCCAAATTGTATGTTCCCTGGCTTACCAGTTCAAGGGCTTCTTCGGGAGCACCGTTGATGGCTTGAATGTCCCAGCGGGGATATTTTTCCCGTAAATATTTTATCAGGGTAGGTTCCGGGTGCGGGACCACCATGGAAATGCGTTCATCGGCGGATGGTGCTTGGGGGACCTTGCCAATAAAGGAATAGGCGATTTCCGTTAGAGGGTTGGTGTAGTAAAGGGGGACATCCGTTTTGAGACCGGCAAAGATATTCAGCATGATGTCTGCGTCTCCCTTTTCAAGCAGCTCCATGGCATCTTGATAAGTGGAAACATGAACATAGGTAAATTTCAGTCCGGAATTTTCGGCAATGGCAGAAATCAGATCGGGATAAAGACCTGAAGCGGTCTGGGTGCGTTCGTCATACTCGATGTATGGGCGAGAGCCGCCATAAATGGCAATGCGTAATGGAGAGAGTTCGCGGATAAACTGGCTTTCCATCGGGGTATAATGTACAAGCTGGAAGTCCAGATTGCCCGCAAGAGTTTGGTTTAGCAGTGGTTCAAAATGGGGATTTTCTATATTGAGTCGGCAATAAGCCTGCTCAATCTCATTCAATTGTTTCCGATGTTCTTCTGTCGTGGCAATCCGTACGGGAACACGGGTATAGGCCACCAGAAAGGATTCGTCCGGGGTTACATTGGTGGCTGTATCCACGACGATATCCACCTCGCCAGCTTGTAGTGCCGTAATCATCTCTTTCTGGGCTGGGTATTCCCGGATGATGAAGGTCAGGCGATTGTTTTGCTGGAACTGTTCGAACTTTTCATTGATGGGGCGATTGGCGATAATGCCAACTTTGGCTCCCTGCAGGGTATTCAAATCCTGAGGGTTGAAACGGTCTTCCTGATTTCTGGTATAGAGTCCCTCCACATCATAACCGAAGTTCATGGAACTGTAGATTACGCCATTATGGAGTCCCAGTGAGCTGGGATATTCTACCGACAGGAGCAGGTCTATATCATGGGTAAAGAGCTGTGTAAAGGCCGTGTCGGCTTGGATGTTAACCAGCTTGTAATCCCAGTCGGTCTGTTTGGACAGTTCATCCAGGTAGTTGATGTAGTATTGGCGCAGCATATGGGCGTTGACCAGACTGTTGTCCGGCTGGATGAATCCCAATTTGACGTTTTCGTTGGCAGAGGCTGCGGGGGCGGTAGAAATGGGGAAGAGCAGGCAGGTAAGCGCAATAATCAAGGTAAGAAGTGCTTTCATGAGTCCGGTCTCCTCCTTGGTGATGGTTGAAGATTTATTCCTGCCCCTAGTATTCGTTTGCGTATATAAAAAATCCTGCCCCTTGTGGGCAGGATTGCTGGAAAATTGTGGATAACGTGACCATATTTCTCGCCTTATCCACAAAAATAAAGCGAATTGTGGATAATTCTGTGGATAAGTGGGCGAGGGGCAGCGTATTATTTTTTTACGGTATCGTAGAGGGCATAAATGAATTTTTTCATATTGATGTGCACTTGGGAGGGAACGGGTTTTTCGCTATTTTCCAATAGACACATGGTATTTCGAATATCGTTGTAATCAAAGTACAACGGGGCATAATCCTCAAATTTGGGATTGGTGTAGTCTAAGACGCCCATGCTGGCCACGTTGATATGGCCTTGAAAGATTGTGCGGCGCAGTCGTTGCTCCATAGCCTTTGCTTCCCGGACCGGGTCATGGGCACCGTTTTGTTTTGCAACGGCAGCAAACAGGGCTTTGAGGGCGGGGATTTCGCCGCCGTTATGCTCGATGTAGGCAATAATGCTCAACAGGTCCTGTGCGCCGGGAGCATTGAGGATGCCCAGTTCTTTGAGTTGGTTTTCTGTGCGGGTGGTGATGTTTTCCCGGGGGCGGGGAGCTGGTTCTGCCTGTGGGGTGAGACTTAACAGAGAATTTTGCAGGTTGTGGGCAAAGGACTCCAGCCGCAGGTGTTCGGTAACATTTTTCAGCACTCGGATGATTTCATTGCGGTTCAGGGGCTTCATGATGTAGTAGTCAATGCCGTGCTCGTAGGCTTTGCCGACCAAATCCTTGCTTTCCACCTGGGACAACATGATGATTTTGCCGGAAAATCTGTCCTTGATGCGCTTTACCGCCTGGATGCCATCGATACCAGGCATCAGCATATCGATAATCAGGATATCAATCTGCTGGTGGGCAAGCATTTCTGCAGTCAGATCCATAGCAGAATCCAGTGAAACGGTAACATCTCCTAAATCATAGTCTTCGATGATATCCTGCAGCATCATGCGCACAGCGGTGTCATCATCTATTAGCATTATATTCATAGGTCAGTTCTTCTCCTTTACGAAAGCATTGTTATGGTATCTTGGGGAAAGGATTGTATGCATAAGGATATGCTGCTGGTCACAGAATCTCCTTATGCTGGCTGGCTTTTGTGGATGCAGATGGGCGGTGTAATTTTCTGCAGGGCAGGTCGATATGACAACAGACCTTGTCCTTCCCGTCTGAGGTTAGATTAATGGTGCCCCCCAGACTTTCGGTCTGGTGTTTTACATAGGTAAGGCCTACGCCGCTGGAGGCTTTGCCATTGCTGTCGAATTTTGTCGTATAGCCCGGGGTAAAGACCTGCTCTAGCCGGCGTGGGGAAATGAAACTTCCGGTATTTTCCAGGGTAATCAGCAAGCGGCCATCGCCGGTTCCGCCGATGATGGTCAGGGTGATGGTTCCACGGCAGGGGATGGCCTCCACCGCATTGGCGGCCAGGTTATTGAGGATGGACAGCAGCATGAAGGAATGAAGCGGGGGTAGCCCTTTAGGGACTTTAGCGGTAAAGAAGATTTCCTTGCCCAGGGAGCGGGCATATTTTTTTTGTGTGTGAATCATCAGCTTGACAATTTTGTCCGGAGTCAGGTAGTCATCGACCCGGCGGTTTTGGGTCAGTTCCTGCAGACCAGCGTAAATCCGCTGGTGATTTTTTTTGATGTCGTGACACTGTCCGGCAATGCGCAGAACCTCATGGGCCAGTGTCTGGTCTTCTTCATTGTGGACATTGGCTTTGAGGCGTTCGTAAACATTGTAGCAGTCATGGGTGACGGCTTCGGCATTTTGCAGGGAACATTTGAGTTCAAATACTTCTTCATAAAGACCGGCAATCAGCATGGTGAGCCGGTCTTTTTCCTTTGTTTTGCGCGTCAGCCGCATTTCGG
Organism: Selenomonas sp.; assembly: GCF_024699275.1. The sequence continues at coordinate 20,507 of NZ_JAILPX010000047.1, read as the reverse complement.
TGTTGTAAAGCTGGAACAGGAAGAAGAAGGATAAGATGAAGAAGCAGCGCAGGATGGCAATGAGAACCAAACGGACCAGCATACCCAGGGTGAAGGTTTCGGATTGTTGGTAGGCAATGGCATTCATGGCTGCCAGTTCCCCTACACTGGCAAAGACTTCTGCGATAATTGCCCAGAAGGCGATACCCAGTGCCTGTTCGTAAATGGATTTTCGACTGAGTTGGGGCAGCGCGAAGAATAGGGCATAGATAAAGTAATAGAAAAAATTGGGGATATGGACAATGAAGGCTGACAGGAACGCCTCTCCGGAGAATACATCCAGGCCCGTCCGGAAGAGCATAACCGCGATGCCTGCAACAGCGCCGGTAAAGAGCCGGGGAAAATTGCTGAGCCAAAGGAGGAACAGCAGGAATACCGGCGAACCGAAGCTGACGCGGAAATTGGCAAAGTCACCGCTGAAGGGATGCATTTTGGGTTCGCCTGCCAGCGGGACTAAAATGATCATGAAGAGCAGTACCAGCCAGTCTCGCCGGTTAGGCTTGCTGTTATTCATTGAAAAGACTCCTTTGTTTACTGATGATTGTGGCAAAATTGGGAAATGGAATTATAAAAGAATAATCGTTGTTTATCGGATTATATAGTTTTTTATAGTCGCACATTTATATTATTACTATCAATCATATCATAAGTCAAACAGCAATCATAGTATTCCTTTATGTGCGGCTTATGATTGTGTATTTATGAGGAGGTAGAAAAATGTCTGATTCGAAAAATCAGGGATTGAGCCCGGTAATCCGTGGCCTCATGTGTGTGGCCATTGGCGCAATTATCTGGTTTATTCCCGCACCGGCTGGGGTAAGTGCCCAGGCTTGGGGGCTCCTGGCCATCTTTATTGCGACGATTGCAGGTTTTATCCTTCAGCCCATGCCTATTGGCGCGATTGCGTTGATTGCGCTGACCTTGCTGCCAATCTTGGGCATTATGAAAACGGGGGAAGCTTTGGCAGGCTTTTCCAATACCACGATTTGGTTAATCGTTTCCGCCTTCATGTTTGCGGAAGGTTTCATTAAAACCGGTTTGGGGAAACGCATTTCCTATATGTTGCTTTCCCGGTTCGGCAGCAGCACCCTGCGGGTTGCCTATGTCATGAGTGCCGCTGATTTCGTCATCGCACCCTTTACCCCGTCTAACACGGCTCGTGGCGGCGGGATTATCTTCCCCATTGTCCGCAGTATTACGGCAGCCGTTGGTTCCGATGCAGAAAAGAAGACCAATATGCGCACTGGTGCATTCCTGATGTTCAGCGCTTATGCTGCAGTTATTACTTCTGCATGTATCTTCCTGACTGGTGCTTCCAACAACGTACTCTGCAACACCTTGGCACAGCAGATTTTTGGTACTTCCATCGGCTGGGGCGATTGGTTCCTGGCCTGTATCATTCCTGGCCTGATTTTGACCGTGGCTACTCCCTATATTCTCTATAAACTCATTAATCCGGAACTCAAAAATACGCCGGAAACCCAAGAACTGGCCCGCCGTGAGCTGGCGGAAATGGGGCCCATGAGCAGTAAGGAAATCATCCTAAGCTTTATCTTTGTGATTGCTTTGGTCTTGTGGGCAACGGGTTCCTATCATGGAATAGATTCCGCCTTTGTTGCCTTGATGGGGCTTTCTGCCATGCTTTTGACGAAAATCCTCGACTGGTCCGATGTGGCACATCAGCATGCTGCTTGGGATGTATTGGTCTGGATGGGCGTTCTGGTCAATATGGCAGCGTTCCTTTCCAAGTTCGGCCTGATGAAGTGGTTTGCTGACGTGATGGCTCAGCAGTTCGCAGGTATGGAATGGATTACCATGTTGGTGGTGCTAAGCATTATCTATACCTTTGCGCATTACCTGCTGGCCAGCAACTCGGCACATATCATGGCCCTGTTTGCTGCCTTCGCCACGATTTTGGTGGCTGCAGGTGCACCGGTGCTGGGCGTGCTGATTCTTTTCGGTGCACTCTGCAACAGTGCGTCCTTCCTCACCCATTATGGCTGCGGTGTTACGCCGATTTTCTTTGGCGCTGGCTTTATGGGCCAGGGCGAATGGTGGAAGATTGGTTTCATCATTACCGTTCTCCATGTCATCGTCTGGATGGGCGTAGGCCTGCCAGTTATGAAAATCATCGGTATGCTGTAAGGGGGTTCGCGTACTTTTCTTTGGTGCAAAGAAAAGTACCAAAAGAAACTGCGGCCTGAAATCCCATCCAGGGATTTACGGCCGCGGTGCCCATCCTTGGGCACGAATATTACCATAGCTTAATGCGATATAATAATTTTATGGACAAATTTCTAAAAATGTACTTGAATGTATATTGTATACATGATACAATATAGACAAGTCAGGAAGCTATGAGAACATAAACAATACTTATAGTTTCTGTTGTGAATATGTGATGTTATGTTGGGTTATGTTCAAGAAAGAAAGGAACGTGGATTACAATGAGAAAAGAGCATGATTTCCTTGGCGAACTGGAAGTAGCAGACGACGTATACTATGGTGTACAGACGACCCGTGCTATCGAAAACTTCAAGATTACGGGACAGAAGATTGACCCGGATTTTGTTCAGGCTTATGCCAAGGTCAAGAAGGCTACGGTAATGGCGAATATGTCTACTGGCCGTATGCCGAAGGAAATCGGTGAACCGCTGATGCAGGCTGCCGATGAAATCATTGCTGGTAAATTTTTGGATCAGTTCCCTGTTGACCCCATTCAGGGCGGCGCAGGTACTTCTGTGAATATGAATGTCAACGAAGTGCTCTGCAACCGGGCTTTGGAAATCATCGGCAAACCGAAAGGAAGCTATGATATCATCAGCCCCAACAACCATGCCAACATGGCACAGTCCACGAACGATACTTTCCCCACCAGTATTAAAGTTTGCCTGTCCCACAAGGGCAAGAAGCTGACGGCATCCTTGGAAAGACTGGCTAAAGAATTGGACAACAAAGGCGAGGAATTCAAAGATATCCTCAAGATGGGCCGTACCCATCTGCAGGATGCTGTCCCCATCACGCTGGGTCAGGAAATGCATTCTTACGCATCTGCAGTACGCCGGGGCATTGACCGCATCAACCATGCCATCGACAGCATTCATGTGGTAAACATGGGCGGCACGGCAGTAGGTACGGGGCTTAATGCAGAACCTGCTTATATCACCAAAGTTGCAGAAACCCTGTCGGAAGTTACCGGCGAAAAATATGTTACCGCTGACAACATCATCGATGCTACCAACAATACCGATGGTTTCTCCGATGTTTCCAGCGCCATGAAGACTACGGCACTGGTCCTCATCAAGATGGCCAATGACTTCCGTCTGATGGCTTCTGGCCCCCGCTGTGGCCTTAACGAACTCAAGCTGCCCATGCGTCAGCCGGGTTCTTCCATCATGCCGGGCAAGGTAAATCCGGTAATTGCAGAAGTACTCGACCAGGCTTGCTATCAGGTAGTAGCCAATGATATCGCGGTATCCATGGGGGTAGAAAATGGTCAGTTTGAACTGAATGTTATGGAACCGGTAATTAGCTTTAACCTGTTCAATTCGATGAAATACATGACCAATGCAGTAGATACTTTCGTTGAAAAACTGCTGATTGATTTGCAGCCTAATAGGGAACAGTGCCAGGAATGGCTGGATAAGAGCGTAGGTATCGTAACGGCTATGCTGCCGCATATCGGCTATGAGAATTCCGCTATGATTGCGAAGGAAGCCTACAACACGGGCAAACCTGTTCGTCAGGTTATCCTGGAAAAAGGCTTGATTTCCAAGGAGAAGATGGAAAAGATTCTCTCACCGAAAGAAATGACGACCCCGGGGATTGCCGGCTGAAATTAGCGTAACCCAAATAACATTTCCATAAATAGAAGTGTCCGCTTATTGGCGGGCACTTTTATTTTGCTAATCTTATGGCTATGGAGTATAATATAATGTATTGATTTGTAGACAAAATCCTAATGACAGGAGCGTTTTCATGAATAGACGAAAACTGGCGGGATTGCTTACCGCAACGTTATTGTTGCCACTTTTGGGCAGTACTGCTCAGGCAGAATATCATGCTGATTCCGATACTGGTATTGATGCCTTGGATTATATTGAAAATAATCATCGACGGGAGCGGGCCAATCGATTGACACCGGAACAGGAAAAATTGCTGGTAGATGCTAAGGCCATGGAGGGAAAATTACGTTATCCTTTAGATCCGAAGAAAGCGGCTCCCGTAGCCTTCGAAGGGGAAGAACTGACCTATGATGAACGGGATGGCAGTTTTATTGCCAAGGGAAAAGTGGATATCCTGCAGATGGATGCCCATCGTTTTCAAGGGGAGGAAGTCACAGGCAACACCAAGACCCAGGATGTAAATATCCCCGATAAGGCCCATATCCTGCAGATGACGCCAGGGCAGGTAAGGGTGACCTTAGATGGTTATAAAGCCCACTATAATTATGGTGCGAAAACAGGCTCGTTGGAAAATGCCAAAGGGAAAGCTGGTGCCCATTATATTACGGGCAAACGCTTTGAGTTTTATCCCGATAAGATTGTAATTTACAATGGCACGGATACCAAATGCGGTGCCCAAAAGCCCGATTATCATATGAGTGCCGAAAAGATTGTCTATTACCCCAATGATAAAGTGGTGATGGATCATGTGAAATTCCATTTGCGGGGAAAGACGATTTTTTCGCGTAAGCATTACGAAACAGGCGTGGGGGATAATGCCAATAAAAATCGAGTATTCCCACGAGTAGGCTATAATAGCGATGATGGTGTTCATCTGGAATGGGATTTGTCCTTTCCACTTGTGAAACATGTTGACCTAAATACTAATATTTATGTTAATACGAAAGAGGGTTGGCGTAGTAACTACGATTTGACCTGGAGCAATCGTCACATGCGGACTGGCGTGCGCTATGGCTGGTTTGAAGATGGTGATGAGAAATGGATTCGGAAAGAACCAGCGGCTTTTTGGAATTATGGTGATCATATTGGCAATAGTCATTTTACCTATGGTTTAAGTGCAGAATATGGACGTTGGCATGGCAATGGTATCCATAGTAATCATGGAGAGTATGGTGTTTCGTTGGGCTATGACCCGATTAAGTTTCATCGCTATACCTTACATTTACAAACTGGTTATAGCATTACCAAGGAATCCTATAATGATTCTCAGGTGTCTGGTTTTTCGGGGGATGCGGTCCTGACGAAGGACTTTGATGATCGATGGGCAGCGTATGCGGGGTATCATTATAGCAAGAAAAACCAGGAAAATAGCCTTTTCGCTTATAATACCGATGATTATTCCAAGAAGTTGGAAGCTGGGTTCAGTTATCGCGTAGATGATCTCAATCGTTTTGCTGTGGGGACTCGGTATGATTTGGATCATGGGCGCTGGAAGAATGTCGATTATTACTGGTATCATGACCTGCATTGTTCCCAGGTTATCTTGCGGTATAAATCCTTGAGTAATCAGTGGTCTGTCCGTTGGCAGTTTACTCCGTGGTGATTAATATATGAAACAGGAATTAGCAACGATAATTGAAGAAGTCCAAGGCAAGAACATTCTCGTAATTGGAGATATGGTGGCAGATATTTATCTGGATGGTCGCATTTCTCGTATTTCCCGGGAAGCGCCAGTATTGGTGTTAAAACAGGCTGGTGAAAAAGTGATAGCCGGCGGTGCCGCTAATGTGGTCAATAACGTGGCCACACTGGGAGGGAATGTTTTTGCGGTAGGTCTTTTGGGGCTGGATAGTGCCGCTAAGGGGCTGAAAGAAGCGTTAGAAAAAAATGGCGCCCATACCGACGGCCTCTTCTGTGATGAGAAGCGCCCAACCATTTCGAAAACCCGCATCATTGCCGGGGGCCGGGCTACGGTAAGCCAGCAGATTGTCCGCATTGATAAAGAAAGCGACAAGCCCATGCAGAAGGCTCACGAGAGCCAGATTATGCAATATATTAAGGGCTTGCTGCCGAAGATTGATGGCGTGGTACTCAGCGATTATGGTTCCGGGACCATTACGGAAAAGATTCAGCAGCAGCTTATTGCTTATTGCCGAGCCCATCATATTCCCAGTATGGTGGACAGCCGCTATGATATCCGCCGCTTTAAGGATATCGGCTATGTGAAGCAAAATGATGCAGAATTGGCGGCAGCGGTAGGACGGGACCTGCCTGATGATGAGAGTATCTTTTCAGCAGGGCAGGAACTTTTGGAAGAATTAGGTGCAGATGGTGTGCTGGTGACCCGTGGTGAAAAGGGTATGGTGCTGTTGGAAAAGGATGGCGCCATCCATGATATTCCCGTGTCCGACAAGAGTGAGGTCTTTGATGTGTCCGGTGCCGGGGATACTTGTGTATCCACAGTGATTTTGGCCCTAGCTGCCGGCGTAGAACCGGCGCGGGCGGCAGAACTCAGCAATATTGCTAGTGGCATTGCAGTACGGAAGTTGGGGACAGCGACGGTATCCAGTGAAGAGTTACGCAAAGCCCTGCATTAAAGGAGTAACTATGCTAATCGAACGTAAAGATATTGCGAAATTTTGTGAAATCCTGCGCAAGGGTGGGCAGAAAATCGTTTTTACCAATGGATGCTTTGATATCCTGCATGCTGGGCATGTAACCTATTTAGAGGCCGCCAGAGCACAGGGCGATGTGCTGGTTCTGGGACTTAATACGGATGAATCAGTGCGACGGCTGAAGGGGCCGGAACGCCCCATCAATAATGAGCAGGATCGGGCGAAAGTGGTTGGCGCTTTGCAGGCTGTAGATTATGTGGTTCTTTTTGGCGAACAGACGGCAGAGGCTGTGATTGCTGAAGTTAAACCGGATGTCTACGTTAAAGGTGGGGATTATACCCTGGAAACCTTGCCCGAGGCTAAAATTGTTCAAAGTTATGGTGGCAGAGTGGCCTTTATCGATATGGTAGAGGGCCGGTCCACCACGAATATCATCAATAAAATTAAGAGTTGATTGTATGAAGAATTTTCTTATCGTTAAACTGAGCGCCATCGGTGACGTGATTCACGCTTTGCCGGTGGCCTATGCCTTGAAAGAAGCCTATTCGGACTGTCATATTACCTGGGTGGTGGAGCCGCCTGCTTTTGACTTGGTGGAGATGTGTCCTTATATTGATGAGGTTATTCTCTTTGAAAAGAAGAAATTTAAGTCCTTAGGGGGCTTTTTACGTGAATATGGCCCTTTGAAGCGTAAAATCCGTCAGCGCCGTTATGATGCGGTACTGGATTTACAGGGGCTTTTTAAGTCTGCGGCCATTGCCCGCCTGGGACAGGCTCCTGTCAAATTAGGAATGTGCAATATGCGGGAACTTAGCGACAGGGTATCCAAGCCGGTTATTGGTCCTAATGCCCATGGTCATATCGTAGAACGATACTTGGATGTAGCCCGTGCGTTGGGCTGTCCTGTGCATGATGTACGATTTACGCTGGAAGTTCCTGAACGGGAGGCGGATTTTGCGCGGCAGATTTTTTCCCAGGCGGGAGCCAATATGTCCAACCCTTATGTGGTGTTGGCTATTGGCGCAAATTGGCCCAATAAACGCTGGCCGGCAGAGTGTTTTGCCAAGCTGTCCGATAAGCTCTATGATAAAAAGCTGATTCCGGTTCTCGTTGGCGGCGGCATAGTTGATGAACAACGGGCTGCAGAAATATGCAGTTATAGTGATATTCCCCCCTTGAATTTAGTGGGACGGACAAATTTCAAGCAACTAACCTATATCCTGCAGAATGCCCGCCTTACTGTAGGGGGAGATACGGGACCGGTGCATCTATCAGCGGGGATGGGGACAAAAACCGTTATGGTTATGGGGCCTACTGATGCGAATCGCAATGGTCCCTATGGACAGTTAGAGAATGCCATTGAAGTGAATCGTTCCTGCCGCTATTGTTGGCAAAGGGCCTGTTCTAAAAAATACGACTGCCTAGAGGATATTACTGTTAATCAGGTAGTCAAGAAGATTGAGGAGATTCTCTAAGGTGTATCAAAATATATTGGTCATAAATCTCATGCAGATTGGTGATCTAATGCTTACAACACCCGTGTTGGGGGTCTTGCGAAAAGCCTATCCACAGGCTCAGCTGACACTACTAGCTGATACCCGCTGGCGGGAATTGGTGGAATGCAATCCAAACATAAATCGGTGCCTCTTTATGGACAAGAAGGGGGCTGATAAGGGCCTCATTAGTCTTTGGCGCTTCATTGGTAAAGTACGGGCACAGAAATTTGACTTGGTAATCAATCTGCACCGTAATGAACGAGCTTCGGCAATTGCTGCTTTTAGTGGAGCAAAGCGGATAGTCGGCTATAGCAAGCCATTGTTTTCTTTGTTTTTTGATAAGGTTATGCAGAATCCGTCCATTGCGCACCATATGGGATGGGGGCCGGGGGGAATATTTCCTCCGTATCGTTATGTGCCTGGCTGGGAACATCAGGTACATGCACACTTGAATGTACTGAGAAAGACTTTAGGTATTGAGCCAGATGATGGCGGGTTGGAAATGGCATTAAGTGCAGAAAACCGGCAAAAAGCCGACAGCCTTTGGCAGGAACATTTTTCTGTGGAGGATAAGGTTATTGCGCTGAATATCGGAGCTAGTTGGGAGACGAAACGCTGGCCGGATAATTATTTCGCCCAATGCGCGGATAGATTAATTGAAAAGGGTTATAAGATTGCCTTTTTCGGTGGCCCTATGGATCTGGATATTGTGGAAAAATGTATTGGGCAGATGCAGCATAAGGATAGCAGAGACTTACATATCTTTACCGGAAAGGTGAGCTTAGCAGTACTTGCGGGGCTTTTGCGCAAATGTGTGCTGTTTTTGACTACGGATTCCGGGCCCATGCATATTGGCGTAGCCATGAATCTGCCGGTAATTACCATGTTTGGAGCATCGCCTGTGTCAGGATTTTATCCCTATGATGGTCGTTCGGTATTATTGAAGTCACCGGAGAATTGCCATCCCTGCGGTATGCATGTGTGTCCGCACCAAGGGAGAAAACAGCTTGCCTGCATGAAAAATATCCCAGTGGATGTGGTTATGCACTATGCGGAAGCATTGTTGGAGAAATTTCAGGGGAAGCCAGCTTATGCCTTGCCACCGCATAAAGGAAACTATCAGTGTCATGTTATCGAATTAGCCAAAGGAGATTTTTGACATATGGATAAGCAGACAATGTATAATTTTATTGCCGGTCCGGCAGAAAAGTGTCATGTTTTGGTCGTGGGGGATGTAATGCTGGATAAGTATTACTATGGTGAGGTTACCCGGATTTCGCCGGAGGCTCCTGTTCCGATTACTCATGTGACTCGTCAGAAGGAAACCTTGGGCGGGGCGGCCAATGTAGCCCATAACCTTGCTCGTTTAGGTTGTCAGATTGGCCTTGCCGGCTATGTGGGAGAGGATTACCATTGTCAAAGCTTAACGGATAAGTTGACGGCACAGGGCATTGAATTTAGAGGACTTATCACTACAAATAGGCCAACCACCACTAAATTACGGGTTATTGGCGGCCATCAGCAGATGATTCGCTTGGATTTTGAAGAACCCGAGGAAATGACCGGGCCTTATGCAGAGCGTTTGCACAATTTTGTGGATTCCCGCTTAGCTGAAGGCGTGGATGCGGTGATTATCTCGGATTATGGTAAGGGGGCTTGTACAGCAGAGACCTGCCGGAAGATTATCGAAATAGCAGCCCAGCAAAATATTCCTGTGCTGGTGGATCCGAAAGGTACGGATTGGGATAAGTACAGGGGCGCAGATTATATAACTCCTAATTTTAAGGAATTAAGTGCGGTTTTGCCGATGAAAATCAAAAATCAGGACGAGGATATTGAAAAGGGCGCCCGCTTTGTGATGAAAAACTTCGGCATCAAGCAGGTGCTGGCTACTCGTTCTGAGCATGGGATGTCCTTAGTGATGGAGAATGGTGTGACCCACATTCCCACTAGAGCCCAGGAGGTTTTTGATGTATCCGGTGCCGGTGATACCGTGATCGGCGTATTTGCATTGGGGTTGGCTGGTGGTGTGACTCCAGAGACCAGCGCTTATATGGCTAACCTGGCTGCCAGTGTAGTGGTGGCAAAACTAGGAACCTATGCAGTCAGCAAAGAAGAATTACTAGAGGTCTTGAAATAAAGGGAGGCTCATTTTATGATTATCGTAACTGGTGGTGCCGGTTTTATCGGCAGCAATTTGGTAAAGGAACTTAATCGCCGTGGCCGTATGGATATTCTCGTGGTAGATGATTTAAAGGATGGTCAGAATTACAAGAACCTGCGGGGATTGAAATTCATTGACTATCAGCATAAGGATGATTTCCTCCAGAGCATTGAAAACGATGATTTTGACGGTACGGATATCGATGCGGTATTCCATGAAGGTGCTTGCTCCGATACCATGGAATACGATGTGAACTATATGATGCGGGTAAATTATGAATACTCGAAGTCACTGTTGCATTTCTGCTTGCAGCATCGTATTCCCTTCTTTTATGCATCCTCAGCTTCCACCTATGGCAGCGGCAAAAATGGTTTCCGTGAAGGGGATGCGTGTGAGGATGCATTGAATCCCTATGCTTTTTCGAAACTGGCCTTTGACCGGTATGTACGCCAGGTGATGCCTGAAGCCCATAGCCAGATTGTGGGGCTGAAGTACTTTAACGTCTATGGCCCCCAGGAACATCATAAGGGCAAGATGGCTTCTATTTTCTATCAGCTTTATAATCAGATTAATGAAACCGGGAAAGTGCGTCTGTTCAAAGGATGGGGAGAGATCAATGGACAGCCTGTTAAAGATGGTGAGCAGCGCCGCGATTTTGTCTATGTCAAGGATGTTGTAAACGTCAATCTTTGGTTCTGGGAGAACAAGGGTGAAAGTGGTATCTATAACTGTGGCACCGGTCAGGCGCATAGCTATAATGAGGTGGCGCAGGCGGTTATTGAGGCTATGGGGACAGGAGAAATCACCTACCGTGAATTCCCAGAAGTACTCAAGGGCAAATACCAGAATTTCACCGAAGCGGATACGACGAATCTTTTAGCTGCTGGATATAATGAAGGATTCCATGAGATGCAGGATGCGGTCAAGGAATATGTGGATTTTCTTGATAAAGGTGGCTACTTTGATTACGACGAATAAAAATAAAGCCGTTTTTTTTGATCGTGACGGCACGTTAAATGTAGACATAGCCTATCTTCATCGCCCCGAGGACTTCATCTGGATAGAAGGGGCAAAAGAGGCCATTAAATATGTCAATGATAAAGGATACCTGGCTGTTCTGGTGACTAATCAAAGTGGCGTGGCCCGAGGTTTTTATCCGGAAAAAGATGTGAAAACGGTCTACGCATGGATGAACAATGAGCTAGCAAAAATAGGAGCGCATTTGGATGCGCTCTTTTACTGTCCACATCATCCAGATGGGAAAATTCCCCAATATACGAAAAGCTGTACCTGTCGTAAGCCTGGTACTGGTATGATTGATGATGCTTGTAAGAAGTTTAATATTGATCGGTCGAAATCATTCTTTATTGGTGATAGTGCTATGGACATGGAATGTGCAAGAAGGGCAAGGATAAAAGGTGTACATTATCAATCCGGCAGTTTATTAGCCAGTGTAAAAGAGGTTGTCAGCGAATAAAAGGGAGATATATCAGTGTTTGCTAGATTTTTTGAGGGAATACAAAGTGATTTGCTGTTAATGTTTTTAGTGGCAATAGTTTGTGCTGTCTTTAGAGGCGTTTTTATTTGGCGGTTTGCTCCTGAAAAATCGCGTGTGGAGTGGCGAAGGATTATTGGGTGCTTTAATTATGGCTTTTGGTGGGGGCTGGATATTAATGCTTATGTTTTTTTGGTTAGTATGATATTGGTATCTATTCCAGCTAGTTTTTCTCCTATATATTATTCTGTTGCAGATATTGTTCGCGTAGGAGGCGTGTTGCTTTATTTGACGGTTATCTATGTTGCTTCCTGGGGAAATATGATTTTTTATTATCATTTTCATGATGTATTTAACTCGACTATGCGTTTAGGCCGTAATGCAGACAAAAAAAATTTAGCAGATATTTTCTTTAATCAGAATGCTGGTGGTTGGATTTTAGTAGGGCTTATTCCATATTGGCTGGTTTTAGGTTATAGTTCTTATATGTTATGTCGTTTGCCTAAAATTCACTATATTGCTCCGTTAGGAAATACGTGGCTGCAATATGGAGTGAATTTTTTAATTTTTGCCTTGGCAGTGACACTTTTTTACTGGTTACGATATGGTGGAACAGTGAATCATAGGAAAAAACCAGAATGGGATGAAGTTCCAGTTTATGTGAAACAGGACGAGTTCCTGGGAAAGATGACTATGGATGCATTGGTAGCATTTAAACTGGTTTGGCGTCAGCCTATTAGTGAGTCCTTACAACATAGTGATGAAGAATCACTGGATATTATGAGCAAAGTTTTTCCAACTGTTAGGAAGTGGAAGCAGCCTTGGGAGGGTTTTAAGAGGACGGCTCAGGGGGCCAAAATTACGAAACCGCGTAAAATTTTTCTTTTGTTTGGAGAAAGCCATGGGCAGGCACCATTTGATCCTATATATAAGAAACTGAATTTAATGGAGGGCAGCCAAAAATTTCGGCATAGTCCACATACTTTTGTTATCAATAATTTTTTATCGGGAGGGATGATTTCAGCACCATCTTTAGCCAGTATTTTGACCGGGATATATGATGCAGACCTAGAATTGAATGAGAATATAAATTTTTGGCGTAAAAGGGTTCCGTTTTCCATGGCACATCAATTAAATAAATTAGGGTATCATACGGCGTTTTGGTATGGTGGTGCGCTTAATTGGGGCAGTTTAGAACATTTTGTGCCAGCTACAGGTTTTGAGGAATATCACGGAGGTCCAGATATATGTGCTAAAAATGCACCACGTACCTGGTTAGGCATTTATGATCATTTGTTTTTAACAGCGGCTGCAGATAAGATTGAACAATCGCCAGATGATAAATATGAATTTCATTTTCTCTATACGACTTCGAATCATGGTCCATACAATATGCCCTATGATGAATATGGTGCAGATTTAGATAAAATTATGCCTGATGCACCTATCGAGTTGAAGAAAGATAAAAATATGCGTCGGATCATGCAGGGAATTTGGTATGCGGATCAGGCTCTATGTACGTTTATAGAGCGTATGCGTATAAAATATCCTGATGCATTGTTTATCGTAACAGGTGATCACACCGCAGGGCTTATTCCTTATAAGTACCATGTAACGGAGCGTGATGAACCGAATTTACGGGAACAGGTTCTGACTTCTTTTGCAATGTATCACCGTGAGTTGTTGCCAGAAATGATGGCAGGCAATACAATTGGCGGGCATCTGAATATTTTACCGACACTTATGGAATTATTAGCTCCAGCAGGTTATGAGTATTATTCGCTAGTTCAGTCGCTGACAGAATCCATAGATCATGTAGTAACACCGTATTGCTGGTTGACAAAGGACGTAGTAGGAGATTATCGCAGAAAAGTTCAGCAGACAGTAGAAGTGTCTGGCTCCATGCTTCCGCTGGAACATAAGATTTCTTATGTTGAGGAACGGGCTGCATGGTGTGAACTGAGTGGGTATCTAATTCGACATCCAGAAATACTGATTTCACGATAAATGAAATAATTAATCCGCATAGAAATGCGGATTTTTTTTTTGATATGTTGTATAATTAGATGATAGCGACTTTTGAAGGATTTAGGTGGAGACTGTATGCCGAAATTAGCAGTTATTATTCTTACAAAAAATGAAGAGGAGAATATTGGAGAGGCAATTGAGAGTGCTGCGTTTGCTGAAGAGGTGTTGGTTATTGACTCTGGAAGTACGGATAGGACACAGGAAATAGCAGAAAAACACGGAGCAAAGTTTATCGTTCATCCAATGGGGGATGAGGGCTTTGCAGGACAGAGAAATTTTGCTTTATTACATACCGATGCGGATTGGGTGTTCTATCTTGATGCAGATGAGCGGATTACATCTGCTGCTGCTAGGGATATCTATCATGCTATCCATAGTACGCCTGTAGCTGCGTATAGGATAAAGCGTATTAATATTGTTTTTGGTCAGCCAATGAAATACGGTGAACACGCTCCTGATTGGTGTGTTCGTTTATTTCCAAGAGAGTCTGTTCAATGGGAAGGTGTCGTTCATGAAACCCCTCAGACGCAGTTGCCGATAAAAGCAATAGCACACTTTTTACATCATTATACTTATAGTGATTGGGAAAAATATTTTGAAAAGTTTAATCAATATACATCCCTAATGGCTAAGCGTATGTTGAAAAAGGGCAAGAGAGCTTCTTTTGGTGATATTTTAGTTCACCCATTTTTTGCATTTGTCCGTTTTTATTTTTTACGATTAGGCTTTATGGATGGTAAGCAAGGATTAATTTTTGCATTAAATCATTATTTTTATACCATGATAAAATATGTAAAATTGTACTACGCACAGCGGGAGGGACGATAGGAAATGCGGTTTGCTATAATGGAATGTGTGGTTACTCCGGGGGGCCATGAAATTGATTTTGACCGCTTGTTAGTGGAAGAATTAACTGCTTTAGGACATAGTGTGGAATTTTATGTACCAGAAGGTCATGAATTTAAATGGAATTATGGAGTGCCGGTTCATCATATTCCAGGTGCAGGAGTATCTTATCAGGGCGCGCATGGTTTGCGAAAGTTGATTTTGTCTGCACGAAGAGAGTGGCATCGGCAGATGTGGTATAAGAGCATGTATGAATATGCTCAAAAAAAAACTTTCGATGTTATGATTTTCCCTTCAGCTACATATCGCTATTTGCGTGCATTGAAGATGAGTCCATTAAAAAATTCTCCGGTGCCAGTGCTTTTTTTGATTCATGGAGCAACGCCGTCAGAGGTGAAAAAACTTAATCATGAAGCAGATTATTTTGCAGGAAATGGCAATATACGCATTGGGGTACAGACTTTTGCTAAGGATAAGTTAACATTAACAGCTAAATATATGCGGGTTTATGGTCCACCAAACTATCTACCTCGGGATATTGAATACTCATGGCGTTTACCAGGCGTAGATGAGCAATTGACCATTGGTTTTTTCGGGCAATATCGGAGAGAAAAAAACCTGGAAGAATTCTTAAAAGCTTTTATCGCAGGAAACTATGAGAGGCCTGTAAAACTCTTTGTACAGGGAGCGACACAGACGTCTGATGATAGTGCAGATTTTGACAGAATTATTGAGAAGTATGCTAATCAAGATAATATTGAATTTTTACACAAACCATTAATTGGCGTTGACTGGCAAAAAGGATTGGCTGATGTGGATGCTTTAGCTATTCCTTATGGAAATGAACGGTATCTTTATCATACATCAGCACTTATCAGCAATGCTATGGGGTATCATAAGCCTGTGATTGTAGCGGATAATGTCAACCCGGAAATACTGGCAGCCTATGATATTGGCGAGTCTTTTAAAAATGGTGATATGGATGATCTGCGGATTAAATTGGAACAGTTTGTGAACCGGTATAACAAGAAAAAGACTCACTATGAACAGGAGTTGGAGCGGGCTTACAAGGATTTTTCTCCGCGTAGATTGGCAGAAAATATTGTGGCTCTAGCACAAAAATAAGGAGTAATGGATGTTAGATTTTATAGCTATTGGCAGGCAGATATATCGAGTGGGAAATTGGCGGGAAGCACATCGATTAGTCGTTTTCGTTATTAGAGCATATATTCACTATCCCGCCTTGAGAAATTTATATGTTTTTTTTGAACAGGATAAGTTGCGAAAAAAAATATTGACAAATAATAAATTTCCTATTGAGCAAGCGACAAGGTCGTTTTTCTACAAAGAATCAACAATAAAAGAAAGAGTGAATTTAATAAAATTCCATTTTCAATATTTACAGGAACGAGTAAAAAATGAAGTTATTTATAATCTATATCATGATGAAGCTGTGAAAATATGGCAGGCAGACGATAAAGAGGTGGAGTGGAAAGCATCATTAGTATCGCGTGCAGGACAGCGTAAGGAAGGACTATTAGCTATAGAAATGCGATATGATGAAATCAATCTTTACCAGATGATGATATGGATTAATCAAGATGAGAATGGATATCCAGCTTTATGGATCGGTGCGATGCAGGGACCCAATACAGATAATGCTAAGAATTTGGTTAAAGAAGCAACTAAACGTGCACATCGTTATCGGACAAAAAATCTCATTTTTTTTATGACACAAATATTAGCTAAAATCTTGAAAGTAGAAAAAATTTACGCAGTATCTAACAATGGATATTATGCAATGAATCATATTCGATGTAATCGAAAATTAAAAACTGATTTTGGAGCTTTTTGGGAAGAGGTTGGTGGAAAAAAAACAAAAGATAATCGTTTCTTTGAATTACCTTTGAACGAAAAACGTAAGTCTATAGAAGAAATTCCAACCCGTAAACGTGCTGTATATCGTAAACGCTTTATGTTTCAAGATGATGTGGCCAATCAGATTTTTACAAATATGGAAAATGTTTTGTTGTAGGAGTTTTGATAATGAAATTAATGTTAGCTAATTTTGCAAAAATGATTAATGCAACTGGAGGTTTGGCAAAGGTCACTTGTGCGTTTGCTAATGAGATGATTGCTCGAGGCCATGAAGTTTCGTTAATATATTGTGATGAAAAACAAGGAAGATTCTTTTATCCAATAGACAAGAAGGTTAAAGTTATAAATTTATATCATTACGGTAATCAAAATTATCAGTTCCCATTGAGGATGAAGTTAAAACGCGAAATATTAAGACCCTTAAACATTAGGAAATCACGAGATGTTAATGATCAGTTTATGATAAGATACCTACAAGATTCTTTGCGTTGTGTCTTGGCAGATATACTGCCGGAGGTTATTGTAGCATCGCAACCTGCAGCAACAAGAATGTTAAAAAATGTTATTCAAGTGGATGTGCCTGTTATTACAATGTCACATGGGGACCCGGAGGATTATTTTCATACATATCCCAAGGAGGAAGTTATAGCACTAGCAAAATCATGTGTGTGCCAAGTTTTACTTCCATCTTATGAAAAGGCAATAAAATCTAGGATTCCTGATATGCCAGTAGAAATAATTGGAAATGTTGTTCCACAGTATTCAGTTCAAGTTGACTTGTCAAAAATAAAAAATAAATATAAGATATTATTCGTAGGAAGACTAAATAAAAATCATAAATGTCCACATTTATTAATTGAAACTTTTTGCAAAATAGCTAATGATTTTCCAGAATGGTGTGTGGAATTATGGGGAGATATAGATAATAAAACTTATTTTCAATATATGCGTTCTATCATAAAAAAATATAAATTGGAAGATAAAATAAAATTTATGGGTGTAACAGAAAATATACAGATGGTATTAGAAACTGGAGATATATTTGTTATGCCCAGTGCATATGAGGGGTTTCCGTTATCGTTAACCGAAGCTATGAGCATAGGAATGCCAGTAGTGGCTTATAAAGCTTGTTCGGGAGCGAATGAACTGATAAAAGATAATGTTAATGGGATTTTATGTGATGAAGGTGTTAGTGGTTTAGAAAAGGGATTGAGAAAATTAATGGAAGCTAGAGAATTACGGGAAAACCTTGGTAATAATGCACATAAAGATATGCTTTATTATAATGCTCATGAAATTTGGAATAAATGGGAAGACTTAATAATGCGAGTATATAATAGTATAGGTGAAAAAAATGAGTAAATTTTGGAATCATAGAATTCTTATGTTAGGAATGGGAATAGATGCTTTTAAAGAATATCCTAATATTGACTCTTGGGATATATATCATTTTTGCGGTAAATGGGATAAAAGAATATTTAAGTTATGCGAGCATTTTCCTATAGTCTCGATTTCACATTGGTATGATGAATGGAACAAGAAAGAGTTAAGAAATTATGATACAATTATCATTTCAGATGGGATAAGAAATGCAGAGATGATTGAATATATAAAAAGAAAAAGTCCTAAATCCAAGATAATCATTTACTACTTAAATACATACGGTGAAAATGCAAGGAATGATCCAAAATTTTTTAAAGGGGATAATATTGATATATATACCTTTGATCAACAGCAAGCGAAAAATGCAGGTATAAATTTTAAAAACTATTTTTTTTCTTATGAAAAAGAATGTTATGATGCGCAAAAGAATTGGAATAATAATATAGAATATGACATTTTTTTTGTTGGTAGAGATAAAGGTAGAATTGAGCATATAAAAGATCTTAGAAATAAAATTAAGGATATGGGGCTTTCTGCTCAAATAAAAATTGTACCAGATAAACATAAAAAGTACAAAAATGACGAGTTGGAATTCATGAGCGAACGTATACCTTATGAACGTATAGCAGAAAGTATAATGCATAGTAAAGCTATATTAGATATAACCGAGGAAGGGCAATCTGGGATAACGTTAAGACCTATGGAAAGCCTGTTCTTTAAAAGAAAATTAGTGACTAATAATGTATATATAAAAAATTATGATTTATATGATGAGGAAAACGTATTTATTTTAGGAGAAAGGGATTTAAGCGAGCTGCCTGATTTTTTAGATAAGGCATATTTGGCAAGCGAAAATTTAATCAGTAATTTTACTAAAGACTATTGGCTAAAATCTTTTTTTATCAATTAGAGATAAGTGTGGATCAATTTTTAAATAGGTGAGTAACTAAATATTAAGGAGGTTATTGAATGCTTAATACAGTTATATGGGGGTTTGCAGATATTACAACACGTGATGCTGTTTTTAATCTGATAAATAATAAAGATATAAATCTAAAAAAGTGGTTTATAGTAGAAAAATATGAAGATGATTTTAAAGACATAGATAATGTAGAATATTCCTTTAGTAGATTTTTAGATAATTATAGTGGAATTACCTTATTAAATATGCCTTTATCTATAGCCAAATATATAGACAATCACACGAGAATATTGACAATTAATTTTGTACGGGACATGTACTTTTATGGAAAACAAGCATACGAACTTCTGAATGTCATTCATATGGTATCGCGCTACTATTATACAATCTTAAAAGAAAATGATGTTGATTTTATCATGTTTGAAGATGTACCACATAATGGTTGGATGTTGACTCTATATTATGTAGCAAAGGCCATGGGCATTAAGACTTTATTGTGTGGACCAACTAGAATAGAAAATCACTTTATGTATGCTTTTTCCATAGAAGATTATGGAATCTATAAAGAGGTTCCTGAATATAACAAAAATATAGATAAAATAAGTATTGAAGAAAAAATTGAGAACGATTGGTTTGATATGCGTTCAGATTGGCTTAGCGAAACAAATCATTCAAATAATAAACACAGATTTCGTGCGTTTGTTTCACCAAAATCATGGTACTTAGATAGATTAAATATTATAAAAGATAACAAGAAGAAATATGGTTCTATAAAAAAGACTGTTCAGAAAAAGTTAATAGAATCAATGGGGCGGAACTTTGAAAGAAAAGCTTATAGCATTGAATATAAACGCCATGTAATAGAAAATGTAAATTTGGATGTGCCATATGTGTATTATCCATTACACTTACAACCTGAAATGAATACAGATGTTTTAGGAGGAATGTATTGTAATCAATTATTGCTGTTAGAACAATTGTCGCAGATAATTCCCGATGATTGGATAATTTACGCTAAAGAACATCCTTTGCAAAATGCATATATGCGAGGTGATTATTTTTTTAAACAATTAGAATTACTTCCTAAAGTGAAACTTGTAAGTAGTACGACGGATACATATGACTTGAATAGAAATAGTCAATTTGTCGCTACATTGGTAGGGACAACAGGATGGGAAGCAATTAGTGGAGGGAAAAATGCTTTGGTCTTTGGTCAAGCTTGGTATGGTTGCTTGCCAGGAGTTTTCCGTTATCATTCAGGCATTAAACTAGAAGAGATTATGAATTATAAAATTGATCATGAGGAATTTGAACTTGCAGTAACAAATTTGATGAAAAAAATGGGGAACGGAATTATAAAAATAGATCAAGTGCCAAGCGTCTCTAATTTTGATGTTAAAAAGAACAATATGTATGTGTATGATTTTTTGTCTTTTATAGTTAGGTATGTGGAAAAAGAAGACGGACTAGAAAGTGCTATTATTTAAGTTAGTATTGATTAAGTATTCTTTTTATAGATTTTGTTAGAAAGGATTGGTAAAATGAGGTATTGTAAAAAGTGCACCATGCCGGATACTCGTCCAGGAATAACTTTCGATGAAGAGGGGATATGCTCTGCTTGCCGTCATTATGAACATCGTAATGAGGTGGAATGGGATAAACGTATGGCAGAGTTTGAGAAATTCTGCGATAAGTATCGTGGCTGCAATGGTAAAGGTCAGTATGACTGCGCAGTA
>NZ_JAILPX010000031.1 GCF_024699275.1 Selenomonas sp. | reverse complement strand
AAATCATAGAAAGGAGGTAAACAGATGGTATCAAACAGAAAGCTCAAGCTTATCGCTGACCTGCTAAAAGCAGTAGGAATCCTCTTTACTGGATTGGGAATCATGCTAAAGGGGATAGCCTCAGTCATTGAAAGCTTGAGCAAATAAGAAAACCGGTGAGGGGGCGGACGCCCCTTCACTGGAATTATACCATTCTGAATAAGATATGAGCAATACAAAATTGATAGTCATCATTACGGCATTGGCATTCTTGCTGGATTGCCTGTTGCCGGATGGTATGGACATGGGGGCGTTCCTCATTATCATGGGAGCATGGGTGACAATTTGCGGAATTAAGGAGATACGGAAATGGAAGGCAAAGAATTATTGAACAATGTGATGACGGTGGCAGAAGCTGCCGAACGCTGGGGAAAGTCTGTTGTTACGGTACGGCAGGCTTGCACAGGATATAAAAAAGCGGCGCCTAGATTTAAGGATGGAGAAATACGGCAATCAGGTTCTACCTGGTTGATAACAGCCGAAGGGATGACGCGAGTCTTTGGCCCCGAACCGGTAAAAGAATAACGACAAACTAAAAAACCCATGCCAGCATCGCGCCGGTATGGGCTATTTCTTTGCATAACACATAGTATTAGACCTTTCATTATTGTCAACATTTTGCCAACGAAAAAGCGGTTTTACCTTGAGATACGATAAGATACAGTCTGAACGAAAAATTATATAAAATGGGCATGAACCTATATAGGAAAAGGCTCTACGAGTATTTTTGAGAATTGATATTTTTATTGTTTTACCATCTTGACTTTTTGACTAAAAACGGTTACTATAAGAACTGTGCTTAGCACTCGACCTACTTGAGTGCTAACAAACCAACGATGTATTTCATAATATAGGAGGAAGATACCTATGATTAAGCCATTGGGCGAAAGAGTTGTCATCGAAGTTGCGGAAGGCGATATGAAGACCGCCAGCGGTATTGTGCTGCCAGATACGGCTAAGGAGAAGCCCCAGAAGGGCACGATTGTAGCTGTGGGCACGGGCAAGCTCCTGGAAAACGGCGAACGCGCTGCTATGGAAGTTAAAGCTGGCGACACGGTTGTTTTCTCCAAATACTCCGGTTCAGAAGTCAAAGTTGACGACAAAGAGTATCTGATTGTTCGCGAAAGCGACATTCTGGCAATCCTTTAAGTAATATTTCTGGAGGTAATATAAATGGCAAAACAGATTCTGTTTGACGAAGAAGCTCGCCGCGCTCTGGGCCGCGGTGTTGATGCACTGGCTAACGCTGTAAAAGTAACCCTCGGTCCTAAAGGCCGTAACGTTGTACTGGAAAAGAAGTTCGGTGCGCCGACCATCACCAATGATGGTGTGACCATCGCTCGTGACATCGAGCTGGAAGATGCCTTTGAGAACATGGGCGCTCAGCTGGTGAAGGAAGTTGCTACCAAGACCAACGATATCGCTGGTGATGGTACGACTACGGCAACGCTGCTGGCACAGGCTATGATTCATGAAGGTATGCGCAACGTAGTTGCTGGTGCAAATCCGATGATCATCAAAAAGGGTATTGACAAGGCTGTAGCCACTTTGGTTGATGAAATTCAGTCCAAGGCCAAGACGATTGAAAGCAAGGCCGATATCGCTCAGGTTGCTACGATTTCTTCTGCTAACGAAGAAACGGGCGAACTCATCGCTGAAGCTATGGAAAAAGTGGGCAAAGACGGCGTTATCACCGTTGAAGAATCCAAGTCCATGGCTACGAACCTCTCCGTTGTGGAAGGTATGCAGTTTGACCGTGGCTACATCTCCCCGTACCTCGTAACGGATACGGACAAGATGGAAGCCGTTCTCGATGATCCGTACATCCTGATCACGGACCGCAAGATTTCCGCTATTGCTGATATCCTGCCGATTCTGGAACAGGTTGTTAAACAGGGCAAGCAGCTGGCTGTTATTGCTGAGGATGTTGATGGCGAAGCACTGACCACCATTGTGGTGAACAAGCTCCGTGGTACCTTCAAGGCTCTGGCTGTCAAGGCTCCTGGCTTTGGTGATCGCCGCAAGGCAATGCTGGAGGATATTGCTATCCTCACTGGTGGTACGGTTATCAGCGAAGAACTGGGCCGCAAGCTGGACAGCGTAACCATCGAAGATCTGGGTCGTGCACGTCAGATTCGCTCCACCAAGGAAGAAACCACGATTGTGGATGGTGTAGGCGATAAGGACGCTATTGCTGCTCGCGTTGCACAGATTAAGAAGCAGATTGCAGAAACCACGTCTGATTTCGATAAGGAAAAACTGCAGGAACGCCTGGCTAAACTGGCTGGCGGTGTAGCTGTTATCGAAATCGGTGCTGCTACGGAAGTAGAAATGAAGGACAAGAAGTACCGCATCGAAGATGCCCTCAACGCAACCCGTGCTGCTGTTGAAGAAGGTATCGTAGCTGGTGGCGGCACGACCTTCATCGACATCCTGCCGGCTCTGGATAAGCTCAATGTGGAAGGCGACGAAAAAGTTGGTGTCAACATCGTACGCCGTGCTATCGAAGAACCGGTTCGCCAGATCGCCAATAACGCTGGCCTCGAAGGTTCTGTAGTTGTTGAGAACGTGAAGAAGGCTGGCGACGGCGTTGGCTTCAATGCACTCAAGAACGAATATGTTGACATGATTAAAGCTGGTATCGTTGATCCGGCTAAGGTAACCCGTTCTGCTCTGCAGAATGCTGCATCCATCGCTTCGATGGTTCTGACCACGGAGACCCTGGTAGCCGATAAGCCGGAAGAGAAACCGGCTATGCCAGCTGCCGGTGCTCCGGGCATGGGAATGCCGGGCATGATGTAATCCCTTTGCAGGCGATACGCGAAAAAATTCATGCATAAAACAGCATAACGTGTTATACTAATAAGGCTTTCCTTTGGGAGAGCCTTATTCTTTTTATGTGTTCAATTTTGGTAAATATAAAGGGAGATTGGTATTTTGAAACTCTGGCATAAGATTGCAGCTTTGTTTATGATAGCGTGTCTGCTGTCTGTGCATCTGCCGGTATCCGCAGGTGAAGGCGGCGAACCGGAGATTACTGCGCAGGCAGCAATTATCGTGGAGGCTTCTACCGGTCGGGTGGTTTGGGAGAAGAATGCGGATGAACGTCATTATCCAGCCAGTATGACCAAGATGATGACGGGGATTTTGGCGCTGGAACAGCTGAATCCACGGTCTGAGATTATCATGTCACCAGAGGCTGCCTATACAGAGTCATCGCCCTTGGGCGTAATGCCGGGGGAAAAGATTCGTGCCGATGAATTGTGGACCGGTATGTTATTGGAATCGGATAATGGTGCAGCGGTAGCTATCGGACAGGCTATGGCGGGCAGCGTGTCGGCCTTTGCCCGAATAATGAATGACAAGGCGGCAGCGTTGGGGATGGAACATACACATTTTGCCAATCCCAATGGCCTGACGGCGGCAGATCATTATTCCACGGCCCGGGATATGGCTAAATTGGCTCGTTATGCTATGCAGAATCAAAATTTTCGGGATATAGTCTGCAAGGAGCAGAGCCTGATTCGGTGGGAAAATCCTAAACATAAACATTATCTGGCCCATAATACCAATAAGCTGTTAGGTAAATACGAAGGAATGACCGGGATAAAAACAGGCTGGACCAGTGCTGCCGGAGGCTGCCTGGCGGCTGGTGCCCGGCGCAATGGCGTAGAGCTTATCGTGATATTGATGAAGACCCCCACAGCGGATGACCGCTTTAAGGATGCAGAAAAACTGTTGGATTATGGCTTTACCCGGGTGAAGATGACGAAGGCGTTATCCAAGGAGCATGCGCGCCACAGAGTCTGGGTTACCGATGGGCAGCAGGCATCGGCACAGCTTTATCCGTCCCGCGATATCGAATTTCCGCTGATCAATGGAGAAGATAAGAGCAAATATTCCCTGGCCTATGATGTGCCTAAGATGGTGGCAGCGCCCTTAAAGGCGGGGACACCTGTGGGACAAATCGTGGTGCGTTATGATGGCAAGGAAGTGGAGGCGGTTCCCCTGTTGTCTGAACCGGTCAATCGCGGTTTTAGCATTGGTTCCTGGCTGGTGGGTACTTTTTCCTGGTTTATAAATTTGGTATGATATATAGCTAGTCCTTTGGGGGGCGGTATAACCCCCTGGGGGGCTTAAATTTTTGTCCGGAACCAGATAAAATAGAAGATAAGGAATAAAGGGGATAGGAGATTCGCTATGATGAATGCACAACGACAAATGGCGCGTTATGAACAGGAAAAGCAGTTGAATAATCTGATTGAAGCCTACTGGGATGAACGCAGCAGGGATTTCAGCAAACTGCGCCAAAAGGAATTAAGCGGCCCATGTGCTGCTGCCTGGCAGGATTATCTGGCAGAGAAAATCGGAACGGAACGGCAGCTGAAGGTTCTGGATATTGGGACGGGAGCAGGTTTCTTTGCTGTTCTGCTGGCGAAATCGGGGCATCAGGTGACGGGCATTGATATGTCTGGGGATATGCTGCATCAGGCCAGACAGAATGTACTGGCAACAGGCTGCTCGGTGGATTTTCGTAAGATGGATGCCCAGAATCTGGATTTTGCAGCGGACTGTTTTGATGTGGTAATCAGCCGCAATCTCACCTGGACCCTGCCGGATGCGATGCAGGCCTATCGGGAATGGCAGCGCGTGTTGAAACAGGGCGGTTTACTGTTGAATTTTGATTCGGATTATGGATTGATGAGCTTTTCCCGAAAGGAAGACCAGGCGGATGTCCATGCCAATATCCGCCAGGAACTGGTGACGGAATGCAATGATATCAAGGATGAGTTGCGCATCAGTACACATCGGCGGCCACAATGGGATAAATCTTTTTTGGAAAGTCTTGGGATGGTCGTGGAAATTGAAGAGGAGATTGCGCCAAGAGTTCGTGTAGACGAGCAGATGCATTTTGATACGCTGCCGTTGTTTGCGATCGCGGCAAGAAAAGCATAAGAAAAGCCCAGTTCCTCATGATGGGGAACTGGGTTTCTTGATGTTTTATTGTTTTAATCCGTTGTCGGTTCTGCAGTTTCGGCAGCGGGCTTTTTGGTAATCATGATCTTGTCGATGCGGGCACCGTCCATATCCACGACTTCAAAGATGAAATCCTGCCAGTCGATGTGTTCGCCGGCTTTGGGGATATAACCAAAGTAGGAAGTCAGGAACCCCCCCATGGTCTGGTAATGGTCATGGTCTTCGTCGGGCAATTCTTCAATGGAGAAACGGGCCTTAAAGTCGTCAATATCATAGAGACCATCCACCAGCCAGCTGTTTTCGTCCCGGGCAGTAAGCTGGGCCGTTTCCTCTTCATGGGCGGCGAAGGATTCGCCGGCAATTTCCTGGAGAATATCGTCCATGGTCAGGAAACCGATTACCCCGCCGTATTCGTCCAGCACCATGGCTTCGTGAATTCCTGTCGTACGGAACTGCTTAAGAACCCGGAAGGTTTCCATGGAGCGAGGGATGAAGAGGGGCTTGCGGATGTATTGGGATAAATCCAGCACCTCGTGAGCCAGCGTGGCATTGAGCAAGTCCTTGGCGTAGAGTACACCGCAAAAATCATCGAGACTGTCGCGGCCTACGGGAAAAATGTCCTGGGGGGTTTCCCGGATGAGACGCATATTTTCCCAAAGGGAGTCGGATAAATCCAGCCAGAGCATTTGAGTTCGAGGCGTCATCAGAGCGTAGGCGGTTTGGTCGCTCAGATGGAAGATCTTATCCACCATGGCTTGCTCGGTTTTTTCGAAGGTTCCGTTTTCCGTTCCCTGCTCGATTAAATCCTTGACTTCGTCCTCGGTAACGGTTTCGGCGGTATGGGGATTGATGCCGATAATCAGCAGAATCATATTGGCCGCTCCGGACAACAAGGAGATAAAGGGACGAGTGAACTTAGCCAGCCAGCGGATAATGTTGTGGTATTTCAGCATTATGGCTTCAGGCTTTTGCTGGGCTGCCTTCTGCGGTAAAAATTCGCCAAATAACAGAGCGATATAGGTGATGAAGAGTACGCTGACAAGCAGGGCAATTGTGTGGGCATGGGGGATGGGTAAAAATTGGGCTATCAGGGGAGTCAGCAGGACTCCTGTGCAGACACCGATTAAGATGCTGCTCATGGTGATGCCAATCTGCGCTAAAGACAACATGCGGTCAGCCTGTTCTAAAAGGGTGAGTGCCTTGGCGGCATCTTCATTGCCATCTTCCTGCATTTTTTCCAATTTGCTGCGATGACTTTCGGCAATGGCTGTTTCCATTAAAGAAAAGAACCCCAAAGTCACCAGTAATGTACATAATATCAATAGTAGTAAACCTGTGTCAGAACTATCCAACGAAAAGTCACATCCTTAAAAATATAATTAGTAATATTCTACCATAGGCGGAGAGAAAAACCAATCTTTAGTTTTTCCTTGTACTCTGGGGATGAAGGCAGATGGTTTGTTGAAAGCGATTGAGTTGAGGCAGGTCGTGGGTAATCAAGAGGACGGTCTGCCGGGTTCGATTGGCCTGGTCAAGGATGGCGGTCAGCAAGCTATCGGCCGTTTTTTTATCCAGACCGGCAGTTGGCTCGTCAAAAAGCAGGAGAGGGGAAGAACTGGCCAGGATTAAAGCGCTGGTCAGACGGTTGCGCTCACCGCCGGAAAGGGTACAGGCGTTTTCACCTAAAGGAGTATCGATGCCTTGAGGGAGTTTATCGATAACGGCTTCTAATTGTGCCTGTTGAAGTGCGCTTTTTAGTTTATCTTCCTGGATGCCTGGATAGAGCCGCAGAAAGTTTTCCCGGATGGAGGCTGAAAAGAGGAAACTGCCCTGGGGGATGGTACAAACAAAGGGAGTGTAGGAATAGCCATATTGGATCGTGCCAGCTGTGGGTTGCCAAAGGCCGGCCAGAAGATAGGCCAGCGTAGTCTTGCCGCTGCCACTGTCACCGATAATGGCCGTGTGGCAGCCGGGGGACACGGAAAAGGTTAGCTGGGAAAAGACGGGCAGGCTTTGGGGATAATGGAAGGTGAGTTGGGAAACGCTAAGGAGCTCATGCAGGGGTGTTTGGGGAGCAGGTGGAGCGACGGCGGTGGTTTCCTGCAGCCAGATGGCCGCCAGTTGTGCCTGCCTGAGCTGGTTCAATGCTGCGGGCAGAAGAGAAAGTTCCCTTAAAAGGGCCAGGAGCATCAGCAGCCATAGGCCCATGGTTATGCCACTAATCTGCTTTTGGCTGGCTGCATCAATCAGCAGGGCAAAGAACAGGACAAAGGCTAAGCTGCGCAATAGACTGAGGGCGCAATCGATTCGTTGGATGCGGCGCTGTTCGCTGGTGGTCTGTTCCTGCCAGCGCCGGGCTGATTGGTCAAGTTTTTTAGTGGCAATCGGCAAGCTGCCTGCCAACTGTAATTCATGGCATCCCTGGGCAAAATCCAGCAGCTGGCTGTGATAGCTGCTGGCGGTGTTGTCCTTTGCTGGACACAACCACAGTGGAAGATAGTGGAGCAGGTAGAGGAGGGGGAGGAGCAGGACTCCATAGGATAGCTGTGGCGCCAGCAGAAGGGTAAATAACAAAATCACCACCAGCAGGACAAGGGGCGGGAGGATACCACGCAGCAGGAAGTCACGCAGGATGTCCACCTTGCCCAGCAGGGTGTTGAGGATGGTCCCTTTATCCTTTTGTGTCTGGGGAAAGCTGGCCTGAGCGCGGACGATGTCATAGAGATGCAGACGCAGGGCACTTAGAACCCGGAAGGCTGTCCTGTGGGTGAAATAACGTTCACCATAGCGCAGTACGGCCCGGCTGATTCCCAGGGCGCGGACTGCGGTAATTCCCAGGGTCAGAGCGTATAGCGGCGGGAGCAGGGCAGCAGAACTGATGAGCCAGGCAGATGCTCCCAATAGACCGAGATTGGCTAGCAGGGCAAAGAGACTTAAACCCAGCAACAGGAGAATTTCTGCAGGCCGCAATAGGAGAAGTATTTTTTTTAGCATGGTTCCCCCTCCTTTTCCTGAAGAGCCAATAAGTCAAAATGGTTGTCGGCCATTTCCAGTACTGCCGGGTGATGGCTGCTGATGATCATGGTACGGCCCTTGGCCAGGACGGAAAGGGTGCGGAGCACTGAGCGCTCGGTTGTTTCGTCCAGTCCAGAGGTGGGTTCATCCAAAAGCAGAAGGGGATTGTTCTGCAGA
Organism: Selenomonas sp.; assembly: GCF_024699275.1. The sequence continues at coordinate 4,686 of NZ_JAILPX010000031.1, read as the reverse complement.
ATCAAGCGGGCAAGGCCCAGACGCTTTAACTGGCCCTGTGAGATTTTTTTCCCGCCGTCGCCAAGGGGCGTATCCAGTCCTTGGGGCAACTGCTGGAAAAAATCCTCCAGCTGGGCCAGCCGCAAGGCTTGAAGGCAGCGCTCGGGGGGAGCCTCTTGGAACAGGAGCAGATTTTCTGCCAGTGTTCCCTGAAAAAGATGCGGCTGCTGGGGCAGATAGCCGATGAGTTTATGCTGGCTGGCAGGGTGCATAGTATGAAGCCGCTGGTTTTCCAGATAGACTTCTCCTGCGGTGGGCGGATAGAGACCTGCCATTATGGTGAGCAGGGTGGTCTTGCCTGAGCCGCTGTTGCCGGTAAGTACGGTGATTTGGCGGGCGGGAAACTGCAGGCTGATGTTTTGAAGCACGGGGGTATGGCGTTGGGGATAGGTAAAAGACAGATTGCGGACGGTTATGGCAGGGGGAATAGGCAGGGTTTCACGATGGCCTGGGGATAAAGTGGTGTCCGCATTGGTTGTAGCCTGTTGAATCTTTTGGGCAGCCGTATTGGCATTCATGGCAGCGTGGAAGGCCGTGCCGCTTTGCCGTAGAGGGCGATAGAATTCCGGCAGCAGCAGCAGGATAAAAAAGCCTGTGGCGAAGGGCAGTTCGCCATTTAGGATGCGCAGACCGATGGTAACAGCAATCAGGGCAATGGCTAACGTGGTAATCAACTCCAGTACGAAACTGGCTAAAAAGGCCAGTTCCAGTACATTCAGCGTGGCGCTGGAAAATTTCTGGAGCAGCTGGCTGGCGGCCTTCCGTTGGGTTTCTGCCTGACGGAAGATTTTCAGTAAAGGGAGGGTGCAGATGAGCTCGTGAAAGCCGTGGGTGAGTTCCGCTAATTTATGCCAAGCCTCGCTGCTCCGCTTCCTGGTTAGACTGCTTAGCAGGTAGAGCAGGAAAGGTGCGATGGGCAGGGTCAGGAGACAGATGATGGCGGTGAGTCCGTCGCTGCAGGCAAAGACAAGCAGCAGGAAGGGAATATCCACCATTAAGCAGATTACGGAGGGAAGAAGAATCTGCCAGTCATCATCAAGAATTTCCGTGCTGGAACAGGCCAGCGTTACAAATTGAGAACTGTCTGTGGGCGTTTGCGGCTGCCTTAAATAATGACGATGGAGTTCTTTTCGTATCTGCTGACGGCTGTGCAGGGAACCCTGTCGCTGCCTGCCCTTTTGCAGATAAATAAAGATTTCCTGCAAAGTGAACAGGAAAAGCAGCACCAGTAAAGCTGGTGCTGCTTCCCGCAGTGTGTGTTGTTTCAAAAAGACATAATCCGTTACGAGCGCGATGACTTTCATAGCGGCAGCATAGAGACAGATGCTGGCTAATTGGCTCACCAACATGCATGACAGGTGCTTCTTTTCGTTCTGGATATAGTGGTGGATGCGTGGTGGAATCATAATCGCCTTTCTGTATATTCTTGAACAATTATCAGTAGTGAGCAGAATCTTCTGCGTGAATCCGTTTGCGGAAGATATAGTAAGACCAAATCTGGTAGATGAGCACAATAGGCACGAGGATCAGGGCGGCTACCGTCATGATGGAGAGCGTGTATTCTGTAGAAGAAGCATTGGTAATGGTCAGACTCCAGGCAGGATTGAGACTGGATACCATGAGGCGCGGGAACATCCCGGCAAAGAAACCAATGGTTACACTGGCGATGGCCAGCGCGCCTAAGATAAAGCTACTCTTGTCCGGCCTTTTGGCAAAGCGGCAAAGACTGGTGAGGAAGAATACGGCGGTGGCGATAAAGAGTCCCAGAGCATATGGACGAATCAATAAATCGGTGTTTTCCCAAGTAAGCAGTAAATAGAGAACATAAGCAATGGCACCGGCAATACCGGCACACTTGCCCAGATCCTGAATTCTTGCCAACAGTCCCTTATCCTTTAGACGCAGCTGCAGGAACGATGCACCATGATAGGCAAAGACAAATACGAATACCAGCCCACCAAGGATGGAATAGAGACTTAGAAGGTCTAAGAAGTTCCCCTGATAGATTCGATTGGCACCAATGGGCAGGCCGGCGGCTAAATCCGTTACGGCTACGCCCCAGAGAAAGGCGGGAACAATACTCCCGATAAAGATGGCGGCATCCCAGGTTTTCTGCCAGCAGGGACATTTTTCCTTTGTACGCAGTTCAAAGGCTACGCCGCGCAGAATGAGCGCGACCAGCATCAGGAACAGCGCCAGATAAAAGGTGCTGAACATAGTGGCATATACATGGGGAAAAGCGGCAAAGAGGGCGCCGCCGGCTGTAATCATCCAGACTTCATTGCCATCCCATACGGGGCCGATGGTGCGCAGGATAAGGCTGCGGTCTTCTTCCCGCCGGCTGATAAAGGGGGCAAGCATGCCAACGCCGTAATCGAAACCCTCCAGGAAAAAGAATCCTGTAAAGAGTACGGTAATCAGGATGAACCAAATAACTTGATAATCCATCATGCGTCCCTCCCTTCAAATGGAATGGAAGTTTTGTTGATAAAGCGTACAGCCACGTAGAGCGCGGCGATGATAAGCACCAAATAAAGCAGGGTAAAGCCTGCCATCGTCAGGAAAACCTCCAGACCGGTGAGGTTGGGCGAAACTGCTTCCGCGGTTTTCTGCAGGCCAACTACAATCCAGGGCTGCCGCCCACCTTCCGCCACGAACCAGCCGGCGGTATTGGCCAGGAAAGGCAATGGGAGCGTAAGGGGGAGAATCTTTAGCAGACAGGGATAGAGTTCCAAACGGTTCATGTGGGACAATGCGCCAATGAGCAGGGCAATCAGCAGCATGGCTCCGCCGCAGGCTACCATAATGCGGAAACTCCAGAACAGGCCAAATACATCCGGGCGGTAGTCCCCGTTGCCGTATTGGGCAACCATTTCAGCATTGACGGTATTGATTCCCTTGACTTCGCCTTCGGGTTTGTTGTATAGCATTAAAGAGAAGAGCGCAGGAATCTTGAGCTCAAAGGTATTTTGATTATGATCCTGATCGATGACTGCCATCGCCGCAAAGGGGGCAGGGTTGGCATCTTCCCATAGGGCTTCCATGGATGCTAACTTCATGGGATTGGCGACAGCCAGATATTGGGTGTGCATATGGCCGCTGCCCATGACACCGAGTACACCGACAGCCAGATAGATAGCGCTGGCTTTAAGAACCTGCCGGAAGGCTTCCCGGGAGCTTTCATCATGGATATATTTCCACGCAGATACCACGATTACCAGCATGCCGGCGGTGGAAATGCCGGAAAATAGAGCATGAGAATATTCTCCTACTACATAGGGATTGGTAATCAGGGCAAAAAAATCGTTCATTTCGGCCCGGCCGTTTTGCATGACATAGCCTACAGGGTGCTGCATAAAGGAATTGGCTACGAGAATCCAGAACGCTGACAGATTGCTACCAAGGGCAATTAGCCATGCGCAAAGGCAGTGGACTTTAGGAGAGAGTTTATCCCAGCCAAACATCCAAACGCCCAGAAAGGTTGATTCCAGGAAGAATGCGGTTAAGGCTTCGAGGGCCAAGGGGGCGCCGAATATATCGCCCATGAAACGGGAATACTCGGACCAGTTCATGCCAAAGTGAAATTCCTGTACGATACCGGTAACTACACCCAGGCTGAAATTAATCAGGAACAGGGTACCGAAGAAGCGTACCAACTGACGGCAGGGTTCTTTCCAGTGAGGTCGTTGGGTTCGGATATAACAGGTTTCCAATAGAGCCACCCAGATGGTAAGTCCCAGAGTCAGCGGAACAAAGAGGAAATGGTAAATAGTCGTAATGGCAAACTGCCATCGCGACAACAACAAAGCATCCATACAAATCCCTCCTAACTGATACAAAATGATTCCTATATAATGAGTCTATTCGGTATAAGGCCGGATATTCCCTTTTCAGGTGAGAAAAAAGTTCGCGGTGCTGGCAGGTTTTTTAGGGAAAATCAAGAATATAAGCAAAAGGACAATTACGATAGGGAGGGCAAATTTATGCAAGATGTAAAACGGCCAGTGCGGGAAGCATTGCAGCAGCTTGAACAGATGAAAATGCTAGAGAGCAGCTACGCGGAGGTCAATAAATATCAGAATCTGATTAATCTCTTTGCTAACCTCAGTTATGCTAGTGAACTCATGGCCGATGAAATCGGCGAACGGACTGGGCAGAAGACCGAAGAGGTTTTGGCCGAGTATTTCCAACGCGCTGGTATAGATGTAGAGTAAAGGTTTCCCGCAGGCATTTATCAATTGCTTGCGGGAATTTTGTTTTTTGAGGAGGGGGGCGGGAATACGTGCGGAATTTTTTAGAAATAGTATTGACAGCGAAAAGAAAAGCGTGTAATATATTACAAGTCGCTAGAGAGCGAGGGCATCCGATACAATAGCACCAAGCCTTGAATGGCAAGGAATTGTAAGGGATCGCTTTCGAATTTAGACAAGAAAGAAAAATTAAAAAAGTTCTTGACAGTCTGAAGCAGATGCGATAAGATGAATGAGTCGCTTGAAGCGAGAGAGCGGAAAGCGAAACAGATTGTTCTTTGAAAACTAAACAATGCAAATAATCATGCAACATGATTAAAGCCAGATGTTAAAAGAAGTTTTTACTTCTTTATTAAAACATCGATTGGTATGAACAACATAGCAATCGGCAATTTCT
>NZ_JAILPX010000017.1 GCF_024699275.1 Selenomonas sp. | reverse complement strand
TCCACCTGTTCCCATACCGAACACAGTAGTTAAGCACTCATACGCCGAAAGTACTTGTCTGGAGACGGACTGGGAGGATAGGGCGTTGCCAGTTTTTATGGCGGCTTTGGTGAAGCGGTTAACACACTGGATTGTGGCTCCAGCATGCATGGGTTCGATCCCCATAAGTCGCCCCATTTTTAATATCTAGGGGTATAGCTCAATTGGTAGAGCAACGGTCTCCAAAACCGTAGGTTGTGAGTTCGATTCTTACTGCCCCTGCCATATACGGAGTGGTACTCAAGAGGCTGAAGAGGACGGTTTGCTAAATCGTTAGGCTGGGTAACCGGTGCGGAGGTTCGAATCCTCTCCACTCCGCCACTTGAAAGTGAAGTCATTGCTTAGGCAATGGCTTTTTTGTTGTATGAGTACCTATACGAAAAAACACCCTTACGCTGAAGAGTGTTTTCAGATGAATTATTTTACGATATGTTTGCCACCTAAATAGCGAGGTGCCCAATAGGTATCGGATAAGGTATCCACCCGGACGCCTTTGCTGGAGCTGGCGTGAATAAATTCATTGTTTCCTAGATAAATGCCACAATGGGAGGCACCAGCTTCATAGGTAGTGAAGAAGACTAAATCTCCAGGAACTAACTGTTTGCTGGTTTTGGTACGCAGGCCCAGTTTATACTGTTCGTCGGCAGTTCGAGGAATATTGATGCCGTTTTTGGCAAAGACATATTGCAGATAGCCGGAACAGTCAAAGGCTTTGGGGGTTGCCCCGCCAAAGGCGTAGGGAACGCCGATATAGGAGCGGGCAGTTTTCAATAAATCGCCAACTTTACCTTTGGCGAGAATGGGCTTGTTGTTGGGAGCCAATGGGCCTTTGGTTTGTAAAGTTCCAGCTTGTTTGACTGTTGGCGGTGGGACATCGCTGCCCCATTTGACTTTTTTGGCTTGTTGCAGTGCCCGCCAGGTAGCATTGTTGACCACTCCTGTGATGCGAATCTTGTTATCGCGTTGAAATTCTGCAACAGCCCGTTCGGTTTCATTGCCGTATATGCCATCTACGCTGGATATCTTGTAGCCAACTGCTTGTAATTTCTTTTGCAGAAGCAGAACATTATGACCGTGGGAGCCTTCCCGTAAGGTGGGAGAGGCCAGTGTTACACTGCTGGTTATTACAAGTGTCAGTCCGATAGCAGTACCTATCTTTAATAAACGCTTTTTCATTGGCGACTTCCTTTCGTAAATGGCTGAGCAATCAGCCTTCTCTTACGTGATCAAGGCCCTGATGCATAAGGGTGAGCACATGATCATCATCCAAGGAATAAAAAGCTTCTTTGCCAGCTTTGCGAAATTTCACCAGTCTGGCAGCCCGTAATACCCGTAGCTGATGGGAAATAGCCGATTGGCCCATCTGCAGAGCTTCTGCGATATCGCAAACGCAGAGTTCTTTTTCGGTGGCCAGCAACGACAGGAGTTTGATGCGCGTCTTATCCCCTAGAACCTTAAATAAATCAGCTAAGGCCAGACTTGTTTCATCATCCAGTTTGTGCATGGTGCATTGTTTCAATATATCAGGATGTATATGATGGGTATCACATATATCTGTAGCGATTGTCTCAGACATGAATAAATTCCTTCCTATTTTAGACTTACAGGGTAATTATACCACACTTATCGGCTTTATCCCTAAAGAAAAATCATAACAGGCGCTGCGCTGCTTTCTTTTCTTGGCATTATCATTAGCAAGTACATAGTGGGTGTACGTTAATATTTTATGGACTAATTGTAAATCGATTAAGGATAATGTATAATTATGGTTGCATAAATTTTATACAGTGAGCATGGGAGGTATTTGTATGTTACTCGCTGGTGGTATTCTTGTTGTTTTAACGTTTGCGCTGATTATCAAGAAGATTGAGGCGCGGTTGGTACTCTTCTTAGCAGGCGTGATTATGTGTCTGATTGGTGGATTGCCAGGGGATATCATGAAAGCCTTTATGAAGGCTATGACCAATAACTCATTGGTCCCGACGATTTGTACGGTAATGGGTTTTTCTTATGTCATGAAGCTTACAGAATGTGACCAGCACTTAGTGCAATCCATTTCTGGTCTTTTGAAAAAAGGACGCATGGTACTGGTGCCGCTGTCTTTTTTCCTGACCTGGTGGATCAGCCTGGCTATTCCTTCTGCTTCCGGATGTTCGGCAGCAGTGGGCAGCATCCTGATTCCGACCCTTATCGCAGCTGGTGTTCATCCTGCTATGGCCGCAGCAACGGTTCTGGCCGGTACCTGGGGCAGTGCCATCAGTCCGGGGAACGCGCATAATCCTTTTGTGGCAGATTTGGCTGGTACGGATATGATGACGGTGATCATCAATGAAACACCGGCTTCGGTGATTGCATCCTTTGCCTGCATTGCGGTGATGACAGCTTATGCGGTTCTGCAGAAGGAGGGGGCTACAGAGGAACGCCGGGAAGCGTATTTGGCATCATTGGAGCAGGAGCAGCATCATGATTTACACGACTTTAAGGTCAATCCTTTGCGGGCTATCGTGCCATTGGTGCCGTTGGTGCTGTTGATACTTGGTTCCAAACAGATAGCCGTGCTGCCGGAAATGAGTGTGGCTCTTTCTATGATTATCGGTGTGGTGCTGGGGTTATTCGTTACCTGGTCCAATGCCCAGGTAGTCTGCAAGAATTTTTTTGATGGTATGGGCAGCGCCTATGCAAATGTTATTGGTTTGATTGTCTGTGCCAGCGTGTTCACCACGGGCATGGCGGCTGTTGGTCTTACTGGGGCTTTGACGGAAGTCATGAAGGGGTCCCAGTCTGTAGCGGCAGCTGCAGGCACCTTTGGTCCCTTCCTGATTGCGGTTATCTCCGGTTCGGGGGACGCTGCAGCCTTTGCTTTTAATGGTGCAGTTACGCCTTTTGCGGAACAGTTTGGTATGAGCATTATGGATTTGGGGTCCCTGGCACAGATTGCTGGGGCTATGGGTCGTTCCGTGTCGCCGGTGGCTGGCGCTGCAATCATCTGTGCTGGTCTGGCTAAGGTCAATCCCATAGAAGTTTCCAAGCGTAATGCTCTGCCTTGTTTGGCGGCAGCTTTAGTTTTGATGCTATTTTTATGATTGTTTTTCATAGAGGAAGAAGGTATATCCAATGATTAATGAACAGCGTGTGCTGGCAGAATTTTTGGAACTGGTGCAGATTCGTTGTTCCACCCATGACGAACGGGAGGTAGCAGATTTACTAACCAAGCGGCTGACAGAATTAGGGGGAAAGGTCAGAGAAGATGATGCGGGGAAAAAGATTGGCGGCAATACGGGAAATCTGGTGGCAGATTTTCCGGGAACCATTGAAGCGCCTACCGTGATGCTTACTGCGCATATGGACTGCGTAGAGCCCTGTAGTGGTGTTAAGCCAGTGGTTGAGGCGGGGATTATCCGTTCTGATGGGACGACGATTTTAGGCGGTGACGATAAGGCTGGCGTGGTTGCCATTTTAGAAACCCTGCGTCAGCTAAAGGAGAATCGCATTTCCCATGGCCCCTTGCAGGTCGTATTTACTGTAGCAGAGGAAAATGGCGTACATGGATCTCAGAATCTGGATACCAGTCTGCTTCACGCTGATTTCGGTTTTACCCTGGATACCCATAATCATCCTGGCCATATGACCTTTATGGCACCGGGGAAGAATCAAATCAAGATTCATATTGAGGGCAAGGCCAGTCATGCGGGGGTTGAGCCTGAAGCAGGGATCAATGCCATTTGTGCGGCGGGGCTTTTAATCAGTGATGCTCCTCAGGGACGTATTGATGAGGAAACCACTTGTAATCTGGGGAAGATTGTCGGTGGTTCGGCTACGAATGTGGTGGCGGAAACCTGTGATGTGTTTTATGAAAGCCGCAGCCGGGATAAAGCGAAATTGGATAAAATCACGCAGGAAATCTGTGATCATTTCGTTAAAGGGGCAGTGAAAACAGGGTGTAAGATAACAGCGGAGGTCAGCCCCGATTATGGACCGTATCTTTTGTCCAAAGATGCGCCGGCTATTCAGACAGCGGTTAAGGCGGCAGAAAAACTGGGCCTGCCGGTGGAATTAGAGGAATCCGGTGGGGGATCCGATGCCAACCATTTCAATACTTATGGTGTGCCTACGGTAGTATTGGCGGTGGGGATGGAAAAGGCCCATACCAAGGAAGAGTACATGGAAGAAAAGGATTTGTATGATTCCGCTCGCTGGGCGCTGGAAATCGTAAAAACGGTGGCGCAGAAGTAAATAAGCAGAGGAAAAGGCGCGTTGCTTGGGAAAAGTCAACGCGCCTTTCTTTTAGGGAATAATGAAAAGACCACGGAGTGGGATTAACTCCGTGGTCTACTAGGGAAGGGATGATAAAAAATTTGAGAAATGGGAAGCAAGAAGGGTGGGATTTCCTTCTTGTCTAGGGAGTCAATAAGAGTTTTTGCTTGGGGGATTAACCAAGCAGTTCTTATCGACATGCTTATAATAACAAACTTTTATGAAAAGAATATGTAACTGGGGTTACATAAAGGAAAAAAAACAAATTTTTTTCGGAAATTCTCGGTTCGACAATTTTCGTTTGCTTTTCAACCATTTTTTATATGCATATGTTAAAATGAAAAATAAGTTTGTTTATCAGGAGATGAGGTGATGGATTTGTTCAAAAGTAAATCTTATAAAAAAATAAGCCGGGGGTTTGTGTTGGGGTTGCTGGGGATTAGTCTGCTGGTGCCTATCCCCAAGGCTCAGGCTATGGATGCATGGGGGGCTGCGGCTCAAGCGTTGGGCGTATATGCAGCCTATAAATCCAGTTTGGCCAGCATTCTGGCATTGGGCAATGATGTAAATGCCCAGGTACAGAGCCGGCAGCAGGATATAGAGAAAAATGGTCTGGACCCTAATATACATGATGTGCAGGTGGTCAATTCTGTTATGGGGCAGCTGATCACTAAGGGGGATTATGTGCTCAAGACCAATTCACTTCCCTTTATTTGGGCTGTGAATGATAGCAAGGATTTCAATGCAGCTTGTTATCCGACTAATTATATCAGTATCAATCGGGCATTGGTCAGGGGCTTGAATATGGAGCCGGATGAACTGGCCGCTGTCTTTGCCCATGAGATGACCCATGGATTAGAGCAGCATAGTGCCAAGAATTATGCCAAGGCAGTGGCGCAGGCTATGGGGATGAGTATGATTAATATGGAAACGGGTTCCATGGATTGGAATAAGCTCAATGGTCTAGTCAATTACTCCATTGCCAAGAATATTACCCTGCCGACCGAGTATGATGCAGATGAAGGCGGTTTCTATATCATGGCCAGTGCTGGTTTTAATCCCGGGGGCGGGGCCGCAGCCATGGCCCGGATGGCCTATTATCTCACCTATGAGACGCAGAACTTCCTAGAATATCAGGATCCTGACCCTAAGAAGCAGGAGCGGGAAAGCTACAGCGACCATCCCGATACCAGAATGAGAGAAGATCGGTTGGCAAAGATGATGGCGGATTATGGCTGTGGTCATGTGGCCGTACAGAACCGCAAAGATGTCTGTATTGATGGAGAAAGGCTGCTGACAGTCGAGTCTACAGCCGATGATTACGATAATACAGCTGAGGTGGTTTATTTGGTGGCGGGGGCTTTAGCCAAGGCCTTTCATGATTATGATGCCATCGGGGGGTGGAATTTCCGTTTAAATGATGAAGGAAACCTTATCTGTCTGGCTGAAGACCGGATAAATGACCAGTTACAGCATTGCTTGGTTAAGAACCGAGCTGGGGCTAAATTGCAAACTATGGTGGAGCGGGCTTACCGGGTGGAGAAGGCTACAGGCGCCAGAAATCAGATGTGGGCAGCTGCGGTTCGGCGAGCCCAGGAACTTACCCATAGGCGGGAAGAGGTTTTGAATGCTGATGGCAAAATCGTCAGGAAGATGCGGGAAAATGCAGATGCCTATAGCGACTATGCCATGGGAAAACAGGCTAATCAGCAGATGCAAAGGGTTTTTGCCAGCCGGAAAATGGATAACCTGGCCGAAAGCCAGGCAATTAGTGCCCGAGCCAAGGCCGTAAATGGAGATTTTGCCGGAGCACTGGTGGAAGCGGATCAGGCGGTGGCAACGGATGGTAAAAATATCTATACCTATCTGAATCGGGCGGATATTTATCATATGCAGGGAGATTTGGACAGAGCGCTGGCGGATTTGGCGAAGGCCAAGGAAATTGATGCGGAAAATGCCATTGCTTATTACCTTACAGCGGTTATTGAAGATGAACGGGGGAATAAGGAAAAAGCCCGGGAAAATTTTGCGGAACTCTACCGCCTGCAGCCTAAGGCAGCAGGGCGCATCCCGGATGAGTACCTGCAGGAGATTGGCCCCAAAGAATATAAGAAGCGGCAGCAGGAAAAAAATGAAGCGCGTAAAAAGTATGCGGAGGCATGGCGTAAAAAGCATCCGTCTAAGGGTGAAGGAACCGCCGTTAATTGACTTATGTACCCGTCTTTGTTAATATTGTAAGGTAGGTTTATTTTTAAGATAGGAGTGATTTTGTTTGCTGGGATTTCTCAAAAGATTCTTAGGCGACAATAACGATAAAGAGATTGCCCGTTATCGCGAGGTTGTCGAAAAAATCAATGCCCTGGAGCCCCAGATGGCAAACCTGACGGACGACAAACTGACGGGTTATACAGGAAAATTCAAAGAGCGTCTGGCCAATGGTGAAAGCCTGGATGATATGCTGCCGGAGGCCTTTGCCGTGGTGCGTGAGGCTTCCCGCCGTACCTTGGGGATGCGTCATTTCGATGTTCAGATGATTGGTGGTATGTGTCTCCATGAGGGCCGCATTGCGGAGATGCGTACTGGTGAAGGTAAGACCCTGGTGGCAACACTGCCTGTGTACCTTAATGCCTTGACGGGCAAAGGGGTGCATGTGATTACCGTCAATGACTATCTGGCCCGCCGCGACAGTGAGGAGATGGGAAAGCTCTATCGTTTCCTGGGACTAACTGTGGGCCTGGTTGTGCATGATATGGACTTTCCCGAGCGCAAGTATGCATATAGCTGCGATGTGACCTTTGGTACCAATAATGAGTTCGGCTTTGACTATCTGCGCGATAATATGGTTATCCACCAGGATCAGATGGTACAGCGGGAACTCAACTATGCCATTGTCGATGAGGTGGATTCCATCCTGATAGATGAAGCCCGTACACCGCTCATCATCTCCGGTCCGGGAGCAAAGTCTACGGATATGTATGCAACCATGGCCCGGGCAGTGGCAAACCTTAAAGAGGGTGAAGACTACACCGTAGATGAAAAGCAGAAGACGGTGGCACCGGCAGACAGCGTTGTGCCGAAGATCGAGAAAATGCTGGGCATCTCTAATCTTTATGCGCCGGAAAATATTGAGCTGTCCCATTGCTTTACGGCAGCACTGCGGGCTAAGGCTTTGATGAAACGCGACCGGGATTATGTTGTCCGGGATGATGAGGTCATTATCGTTGACGAATTCACTGGCCGCTTAATGGAAGGACGCCGTTATTCGGACGGCCTGCACCAGGCCATTGAAGCCAAAGAGGGTGTGAAGATTCAGCGGGAGTCACAGACTCTGGCCACCATTACTTTTCAGAATTACTTCCGCATGTATACGAAGCTGGCTGGTATGACGGGTACGGCCAAGACCGAGGAAGACGAGTTCCTGAAAATCTACAATCTGCCGGTTATCGTGGTTCCCACCAATCGTCCGGTACAGCGTGTTGACCATCCGGACTTGATTTTCAAAAACAAGGCGGCCAAGTATCGTGCCGTGGCCAAATGCGTCAAGGAGCTTCACGAAAAGGGACAGCCGGTGCTTATCGGTACCACATCCATTACCCAGTCGGAAGAACTCAGCAATGCCTTGAAGAAGAATGGCATTCCCCATAATGTGTTGAATGCCAAGTTCCATGAGAAGGAAGCAGAGATTATCGCCGATGCCGGTCAGCGCGGCGCGGTGACCATTGCCACCAACATGGCTGGCCGTGGTACGGATATCAAGCTGGGCGAGGGTGTGCCCGAGTTGGGCGGCCTGTTCATTTTGGGTACGGAGCGTCATGAATCCCGCCGTATCGATAATCAGCTGCGTGGCCGTTCCGGCCGTCAGGGTGACCCCGGTGAATCCCGTTTCTTCCTGTCCCTGGAAGATGATCTGCTGCGTCTGTTCGCTTCGGACCGGATTGCCGGCATGATGGACAAGCTGGGGATGGAGGAAGATGAACCCATTGAGCATAAGCTCATCACCAACTCCATTGAACATGCTCAGAAAAAGGTGGAAGCCCGTAACTTTGATATCCGTAAACACGTGCTGGAATATGATGATGTCATGAACCAGCAGCGTGAAGTCATGTATGGCGAGCGCCGTAAGATCCTGCTGGGTGAGAACCTGCGGGAGAACATCATGGGCATGGTCAATCATATCATCAAAGATGAGATGAATCAGTATGCCAATGAGCAGCTCTATCCGGAAGAATGGCAGCTGGACGGCCTCATTGAAGACGCAGAGAAGATTTATGCGCCGGCAGGTATCCTAAAGAAGGAAGAACTGGTTGAACTCAGCCGGGACGAACTCAAGGAAAAGCTGGAAAAGACCGCCAGCGATGGCTATCGGCAGCGGGAACTGCTGTTTGGTGAAGAGAACATGCGGGAGCTGGAAAAAGTGGTCATGCTCCGCGTTGTGGACAGCAAGTGGATGGAACATCTGGATCATATGGATATGCTGCGGGATGGTATTAACCTGCGGGCTTATGGTCAGCGCAATCCGCTGGTGGAATATAAAATCGAAGCTCTGGATATGTTCGAGGAAATGGAAGCGGCTATTATGGACCAGATTGCCAGCCTCATGTATCATGTGAGCATCATCACGCCGGAACAGCAGGCCGCAGAGGATGATGGTCAGCCTGTGGAAGCCAGCGTTACCCAGAAACAGAAACTGGAGGAAACCATCGAGCGGCAGCGCTCGCAGCTTTCCGATCATTTGAGCAGTGCGCAGGCCAGTCATGGTGACGAAGTCAGCACGGCAACGGCAAAAAAACAGGCTCAGGCGGCAGCTAAGGTGGGCCGCAATGATCCTTGTCCCTGTGGCAGCGGCAAGAAATATAAGAACTGCTGTGGACGCAACAAATAAGAAAGGTGTAAAGAATGCTTGAAGATTTGAAACCTCAGCTTGGCGAACTTAAAGAAAAGCTCGATAATATGGGGGAGTCTTTGGAAATTCCCCGCAAGGAAGAAAAGATTGCTGAGCTGGAATATAAGATGGGGGAGCCCACCTTTTGGGATGATGCAGAAGCTGCCCAGAAGATCAATCAGGAACTGGCTGACCTGAAATCCAGTGTGGATAAATACAAGGCGTTGGTCACGAAGCATGAAGATGCAGAGACGCTATTGGAGATGGGCCTTGAAGAAGACGATGCCAGCATGGAAGAGGATGTAAAGGCTGAACTGGACAAGGTTGCAGAAGGTCTGGAGGCCCTTCAGCTGGAAGTACTGCTTTCCGGTCCCTATGATGGCAACAATGCCATTTTGACCTTGCATGCCGGTGCAGGCGGAACGGAAGCCCAGGATTGGACCCAGATGCTGTTGCGTATGTATGGCCGTTGGGCAGAGCGTCATGGCTTTACCGTGGAAACGGCCGACTTGTTGCCCGGTGATGAAGCGGGGGTGAAATCCGTTACCCTGTTCATCAAGGGGCACAATGCCTATGGTTTCCTGAAATCGGAAAAAGGGGTACACCGTCTGGTGCGCATCTCTCCCTTTGATGCCAATGCCCGCCGTCATACATCCTTCTCGGCCTGCGATATCATGCCGGAAATTGACGATACGGTGGAAGTGGAAATCAACATGGCGGATGTGCGGGTGGATACCTACCGCGCCTCTGGTGCCGGTGGCCAGCACATCAATAAAACCTCTTCGGCTGTGCGCATGACTCATGAACCGACGGGAATCGTAGTTCAGTGCCAGAACGAACGCTCTCAGCTGCAGAACCGTGAGCAGTGCCTCAAAATGTTGCGGGCTAAGCTCTTTGAACTGGAGATGGAGAAGAAGGAAGCTGAACTGGCTAAGCTGGAAGGTGACCAGCAGAATATCGAGTGGGGCAGTCAGATTCGTTCCTACGTATTCCAGCCTTATACCATGGTCAAAGACCATCGCACCAGTCAGGAAACTGGTAATGTGCAGGCGGTAATGGATGGAGATATCGATCCGTTCATCCGCGCATTTTTGGCAGCAAAGGCCAATCATGAAATTTAATTGAATTTTATGGAGTCAGGATGCAGAGAAGCTCCTGACTCCTTCTTATGGGGGGCACGGATTTTGCGAAAGGGCTTGACTATTCTAGGTGCTTTATTCATAATAATAATCGTGTTTAGTGAGACGCTGCTTCCCTGGCTGGCTCGGGAAACCCTGCAGACACGCATGAATCAGAAACTGTTGACCAGTGATACGCAGGTATCGGCGGATAGTCGTCCAGGTATTTTGCTCATCTTGGGGGAGGTCCAGCATCTTCATGCTGTGGCGCATCAGGCCAAGGTGGGGCAGGTGTATCTGCGGGAGATCAGTCTGTCCGGGGAAAATGTGCATCTGAATCTGCAGGACTTGCTGCAGGTGGGAAAGGTAGCCTTGAAGTCAGCGGATAAGCTGGAGCTCAAGGGAATAGTGGACGAGGAAAACCTACGGGAAGTTTTGACTCGTAAACTGGATAAAGTGGAAAATGTCCAGGTCAGCATTAAGCCGGATGGCGTACTGGTGACCGCCAATACCAAACTTATGGGGCGGCAGGTTGATATTGAACTGAAAGGCAATGTGATTGAAGACAGTGGTTCGCTTTACTTTCAGATGACCCATCTGGCCTTCAAGAACAGCCGCATCGGCACGGCAAAATTGGGGGATATGTTTGGCAATATTCAGCTGGCACCGCCGGGCAGGCTGCCTTTAGGCGTGCAGATTACGGATGTGCAACAGACGGATGGAGCCATTGTGATTACCGCTGCACGAGCTCATGAGGAATAAGGTGGAAAGAAGATAATGAAGGATTTTAAGTATAACCGAGGATTAGTGCTGGTCATCATAATCGGTTTGGTGGCGGCAATCATGATTAGTCTTGCTCGGTATAGGGTGGAAGAAAACAATCGTCAGGTTGATTTGGCAACGAATTATGAAGATTTGCTGGAACTGGCAGATAGAGAAGGCTTGCCCACAGAGGAAGTATTGGCGCAGGCCAAGGATGCAGGGATTACCTCATTGGCCGTTTATGATACCACCTTTAAGAAACTCAATGCCAACGGCAAGGCCACTGCTATAGCCGGCAGTGAGATTCTGGCCAATTATCATAGCGGTTCCCTGGCTGATCCCCTGTGGCGTCAACTGGTGGCCGAAGGCAGGATTCTGGGCAATGAAGTCTATATTGTAGGTCATGATGCCCACACCTGGAAGGAGCTCAAAGAGGATGTGCCCCGCCGGTTAGGCAAGGATCGTGTGCAGATCATAGAGGTCGGGCGCGAGGAAGTCATGGTGGTCAAGGCACATTATGAGTCCTTCCTAAAGATGGATATCGGTATGCCGACGGATGAGATGGAAGCGGTGAATAAAGCTGGATTCCATGTGATTGCCCGTCCGACTAACTTCAATAAATGTACAGAGGATGATGTAGCTGCTGTCTTTAACCGTTTGGATGGAATTGATGTTTCCGAAGTGGTATTCTCAGGCTCCCAGGTGCTGGGGGCAAATTCATCCTTGCAGGCCACCGTTGATGAAATGAAGGCCCGCAACCTGACCTTAGGGTTGATTGAAGGTGTGACGCAGCTGCAGTTCTACAAACAGGATGGCATGAATGAGGTGGCCAAGGGAATCGGTTACGATAAGATTGCCCGCCTTTACGCAATTCCCAAGGATGAACAGCCCAAGCTGAAAATTGCTACGGCAGTGGAACGCTGGGCTAATACGGATGAAGAGCGCAATATCCGCATTGACCTTTTGCGGATTTACGAAAAACCTTCGCCGAATATGAGTTTGATGGAAACGAATATGAAGTATTTCCGGGATACGCATGATATCCTGGTGGCGCATGGCTACACGGTAGGTCCTGCTGATGCCTTTGCATCGTTCTATCCCAGCAAATATCTGCGGGCTCTGGTTATGGCTGGGGTAGCAGCTGCTGCTGTCCTGTATTTGAGTCTGGTTGTGCCATCCTTGAATACGTCCAGCAGGAAGCAGTGGCTCCTCTTTGTCATTCTGGCGCTGGCTGCTATGGTTCCCGTCCTGATGGGGAATGGTGCTAAAATCCGGGTAATGGCTGCTTTGGCCAGTGCCAATCTGTTCCCGTCTTTAGCGATTATCTGGCAGCTGGACAGGATTCGTTATCTGCGGGATAAGATTTCCTTGGGCTTTGGTAAGATGCTCGTTACGGGGGTCATTGCCCTCTTTGCCACAGGCATTCTTTCCTATATCGGCGCAGCCTATCTGTCGGCTTCGCTGGCGGATACGGAATACCTGCTGGAATTCCAGATTTTCCGGGGCATCAAGCTGACCTTTGTCCTGCCGTTGATTTTGGTAGGGATTGCATTCCTGCAGCGCTTTGATATCTTTGATGGTCGTATGGATGACACGGATGGCGTGTGGAATCAGCTTAAGAAGATTATGGACATGCCGGTGAAAATCAAGACACTCTTTCTGATGTTTGCTGTACTTTTGGCCGGTGTTGTCTTCGTGGCCCGCAGTGGTCATACTTCGGGGATGCCCGTATCGGCAACGGAACTGAAGTTCCGTGCTTTTCTGGAGCAGGCTTTTTATGCCCGCCCCCGGACTAAGGAATTGTTGATTGGCCATCCGGCTTTTCTGTTGGCTGTCATGGCTTTCTGGCGCAAATGGCCTACTATGGTATTTTTTGGTTTAGTTCTGGTGGCTACCATTGGTCAGGGGTCTATGGTGGAAACCTTTGCCCATATGCGGACACCTGTCTATATGTCCTTTATGCGGGGCATTGGTGGTATTGTCCTGGGGGCAGGTATTGGTGCTGTTGCCATGATGTTGGTGCAGCTGTGGCAGACGGTTATTTCAAGAGCAAAGGAGCGTAAGGCAGCGTAATGAGCAGAATCGTCGTATCGGGTTATTACGGCTCGAAAAACGCCGGGGATGAGGCCATGCTGGCCGCCATGTTGGAAGTCCTCGGTGATCTCGACCCCAAACTACATATTACGGTGATATCTGCCGATCCGGAGGATACCCGGAAACGCCATGGTGTAGAGGCAATTTCCTGGATTGGAATTCCCGCCATTATCCGGGAATTACGCCGGGCTGACCTCTTGATCAGCGGCGGCGGCAGCTTGCTGCAGAATGTCACCAGCCGCCGCAGTCTCTATTATTATATGGTCATCATTATGCTGGCCCATTTTTTGGGGACAAAGGTCATGCTTTATGCCCAGGGCATTGGCCCGATTATCGGACATGTGGCAGAACGTGCCATGCGTTTTTTAGGCAATCATGTGGACTTGATTACTGTTCGGGATGAAGGTTCCTTAAAGGAACTGGCCCGGTTGGGTATTCATAAAACCATCATCGAATGTACGGCAGATCCAGTGCTGGCAATTCATCCTGTGGGCAGAGAGGCTGGACGGGCCATATTTAAGGCTTATCATGCAGATGGTGCCCGGCCGGTGTTGGGGATTTCCGTTCGGGAATGGCAGGGCTGGCGCCATTATAAGGAAGTCTTGGCAGAGGTTTCCGATATGGTGGTGCGGGAGCTGGGAGCGCGGGTAATCTTTATCCCCATGCAGTTCCCAGATGATGTGAAAGCAGCCCAGACTATTGCTGCGCTGACAAAGGAAGAATGTACGGTCCTGAAGGATGAATACACCACCAGTGAGTTCCTGTCCTTGGTAGGCAATATGGATTTGATGCTGGGAATCCGGTTACACGCGTTGATTTTTGCCGGGGTTATGGGGGTACCGATGTTGGGCATCTCTTATGACCCTAAAATCGATCGGTTCCTGGCTTCCATTGGCGAAGAGCCGGTGGGGAATCTTAAGGATGTAACAGCAGAGGAACTGATGGTGGAGATTCGTCGTAAGTGGAACGATAAGCAGACCTTTCGGCAGAAGAATGGTGAACTGCTGGCGCAGCTCCGGGATTTGGCTGCCCATAATGCAGAATTAGCGGTGAATCTGGCACATAAATAAAAGCAAGCCTTCCCAGTGGGGAAGGCTTTTTCTAAAGGACAGGAGGGAAGGCACTTTGCCCAACGAGAATAAGTATATGACTTACGAACATCTGCTGGAATTGCGGCAGAATCACGCCGCCTGGCGGTTGTTACGGGCTGATTATTGTCCCATGGTGGCAGCGTTTTTTTTCCAAGCCTTTATTGGGCCCAAGCGCCGGGGGATTGAAGCCCAGGAACTGCTGGAGAATTTGGATACATTCCTTTACGATTGCAGCGGCCAGAATGGGGAATTTGCCCGTTCACCAAAAGATTATCTGGAAATGTGGGCCGACAGCAGTTATGGCTGGCTGCGAAAATATGAATATCGTGGAGACTGGTATTATGATTTGACGGCTCCTGCGCAAAAGGCGGTGGAATGGCTGCTCAGTCTGCACAAACAGGATTTTATTGGCACAGAATCCCGTCTGCGTACGGTGTTTAACCTGTTGCACGAGATTGCCCAGGAAACCGATACCGATGCGGAACATCGCTTGGCTTATCTGACTAGTCAACAGGAAAAGATTGCCGCTGAGATAAAGGTCATTGAGGAAACGGGAGAAGTCAGGCCACGGCTGGATGATATCCAGATCAAGGAGCGCTTTTTGCAGGCTGAATCCACAGCTACAGCCATATTAGCGGATTTTCGGGAAGTGGAAGAAAATTTTCGGGAGCTGACCCGTAAGGTACAGGCCGATATTGTCAAATGGACTAAGGGGAAAGGCGAGCTGCTGGAGAAGATTTTCAGTGAGAGTGATATCATTCGTAAGTCGGAACAGGGTCGTAGTTTTATGGCTTTTTGGCGTTTTCTGATGCTGTCCCAGCAGCAGGATGACTTGCGGGAAACTTTGCAGCAGGTAGAAAGCAGAGAAGCAATCAGGCCCATGGTCCAGGAGCATAGCTTGGCAGATATCAATCGGGAATGGGTGCAGGCGGCAGCGGCTGTACAAAAGACCTTGGGCCAGTTGTCCGCCCAATTGCGCCGCTATGTGGATGAGGATTATCTGCGGGAGGAACGCAATATCTATCGGTTGATTCAAAACATCGAAAGCAAGGCGGTGGACCGTAAGGGACAGGGGCTTTCCGGGATGATTATGACGATGAATACGCTGCCCAAGGTTCACATGCCGATGGAGCGACGTCTTTTTGCGCCGCCGAAAAGGATTCGTTTGGAAAGTCCGGAGCTCACTGCTGGCGATGGCGGCACTGGCAGTTTAGCCGCTATTTTCGACCAAGTGGTAGTAGATAAAGAAAAATTGAAGGCTCATGTGGCGGATCTCCTGCAGGAGCGGAATGAGGTGACGCTGGCGGAGGTGCTGGCGGTATATCCGTTGGAACTGGGGCTGGCAGAGTTACTAGGATATTTGGTGCTGGCCAGTCGGGATGCGGCTGAGTTTACGGAGGAACGCTTGGAGAAAATTGTTTTTGAACGGGATGGACGCAAATTACAGGCAGTTTGCCAGCAGGTTATATTTCGGAAGGGAGCAGGTCATAGTTGAGTACAGTGGAAGAAACCATGGAATGTCATGAAGAGAATTTTTCCCGGGCTGCGATTACTCTGCTGAAGGGAATTGTCAGCAGGGGAAAGGATGAAGCACTTTGGCAGGTGATTATCCATGAGAGAAGTGCCTTGGCTGATTATTTTCGGCGCATTGGCCTGGTCCTTATCCTTGATGAAGTGGATGAATACGCTTATCTGCGTCAGGAGGAGAATGCAGGTTTACCCCGTTTGGTACAACGCTATCAATTGAGTTATCCCGTTTCCATGTTGTTGGTGGAATTGCGGAAAGTCTTGGGCGAACAGGATACTGCCAATGGAGACAGTTGTCTGATCATTTCCTTTGGGGAAATTCAGCGGCGCATGGAACCATTCCTGCCGGTGGCTGGCAATGAAATGAAATTCCGGCAGTCCTTAGAACATACCATCGGGCAGATTATCCAACTGGGATTCCTCCAGAAGATGAAGGGCCGGGAGGATGAATATGAAGTGCGGCCGGTGCTGCGCAGTTTTGTAGATGCCCAGTGGCTCAGTGATTTCAATGAGAAGCTGGCGGAGTATGAAGCCCATGGAGAAAAACTCCACAGGGGGACAGAAACGGAAGAAGACAATGAAGGAGAGGAGGGGTTGTTAGGTGAATTTGTTCGCAATGAATGAGGGTGCCGAAAATGTTCCCTTGGGCTTTCGACTGGAACGGTTAGAGGTCTATAACTGGGGAACCTTTGACCGTCAGGTCTGGTCTTTGGAGCTCAATGGGGAAATGTCGCTGTTGACCGGTGATGTGGGTTCGGGCAAATCCACTTTGGTGGATGCGCTGCTTACCCTTTTAGTGCCTCCCCGAAAGGTAACCTATAACAAAGCAGCTGATGCCAGTGCCAAGGAGCGCAGCCTGACTTCCTATGTGCGGGGCTATTATGGACAGAAGCGTACGGAAAATGGTGGTGGACGGCCGGAAGCCCTGCGGGGGAAGAATAAGTACAGCGTCATTCTGGGGGTCTTTGCCGATAAGAATTTTGGCCGTACCGTGACCCTTGCTCAGGTTTTCTGGTTTCCTGAGGAAGCGGCCAGTTATCCGAAGCGTTTCTATGTGCTGGCGCAAAAGACCTTGTCCATTACCGAACGGTTTTCCCAGATTGGTGGGGATATGCGGGCCTTTCGCAAGGCTTTGGAAAAGGACAGCTTCATCAAGACCTTTGATGATTATCCCCAGTATGGGCATGAATTCCGTAAGATTTTTGGCATCCGGCAGCTACAGGCCATGGATCTCTTTCAGCAGACGGTGTCCATGAAAAAAGTGGACAGCCTTACTGGTTTTGTGCGGCAGAATATGTTGGAAGTGCCGGAAACCGAGCAGGAAGTGGAGTTGATGCTGCGGCAGTATCATGATTTAGAAGCTGCCCATCAAGCTGTACAGAAGGCTAAGAAACAGCAAAAAATGCTGCAGCCCATTGCATCCTGGGGGGAACATTATGCGGATGCCAGTCGTCAGCAAGGGGAAATTCAGGCCATGCAGAAGGTGCTGGAAAGCTGGTATGCCCAACAGGATTACAAGGCCCGGGCGGAACAGCTGGCTAAGCTGGAGCCTCAGCTGCAGCAGCTGGAAAATAAGATCCTTGTGCAGGATAAATCCCTGCAGGAAAAGCAGGGGGAGCTTACGGTGCTGCAGGGCAATATTGCCCGCAATGGTGGTGCGCAGTTGGATGAGGTGCGCCATCAGTTGGCTTCGGCAGCGGAGAAGAAGGCTCAGTGTGAAGCTGCGCGGGATAGATTGCAGCAGGAGCTGACTGCACTGTCGATGCCTTTGCCTGCCGATGAGGAAGCGTTTACTTTGTTGCAGGAAAAGATGGCCAATAGCAAAGCGGAATGGGAGACTCAGCAGGAAGAGCTGGCAGCGGAAGCCAGTACCATGAAGGCTAACCGGCAGGAGGCTGAACAGGAAGAACGGCGTATTCAGGCAGAGATTGACTCGCTGGTCAAACGGAAGTCCAACATCCCCCAAAAGTTCATTGCGGTGCGGGAACAGCTCTGTCAGGCACTGAATCTGGCAGAAAGTGAGATGCCCTTTGCCGGAGAGCTGATTGCGGTGAAGGAAGAAGAGGCCGAATGGGAAGGGGCTATTGAGCGGCTTTTACGCAGTTTTGGTATTTCCTTGTTGGTGCCGGAAGCCCATTATGGAGAAGTGGCGGACTGGATGGAACGCCACGACCTGAAGATGCGCATGGTCTATTTTCGCGTGCCGGATTATACGGAACCCATTCATGGCAATGTGGCAGAAGATGCGGTGTGTCAGAAACTGCAAATCAAAGAGGACAGTCCGTTGGCATCCTGGTTGGAAACAGAACTATTGACCCGTTTTAACCATATTTGCTGTGAGACCATCAAGGAATTCCGGCAGGCGAAATTCGCCCTGACTAAAGCTGGACAGGTTAAGACCGGCGGCAAGCGCCATGAAAAGGATGACCGTCACGATATCCATGACGAGCGTCATTATGTTCTGGGCTTTTCCAATCTGAAAAAGATTCAGGCCCTGCAGCTGGAAATCGAAGACAAACGGGAGGAACAGAAGTTTTTCCAGCAAAAGGAAAATCAGGCAAAAAAGACGGCCAAAAAACTGCGGTTGCAATGTGAAGCCATTGTACGGGCCAGCGTGGTAACTTCCTTTGCGGAGATTCATGTTGAGCCGTTGTGTCAGCGGATGGCTTATCTGCAGCAGCAGGTGGAAAAACTCCGGGCTGAAAATGATGTACTGAAACAGCTGCAGGCTGAAGAACAGCAGTTGAAGCGGGAAATCGCGGATGCGTTTACCCTGTTGGACAGCTTAAAAGCTGAACGCAGCCAGTCAAATGAGCGCATTCGTCTCAATCGGGAGGAAATGCAGACCGATGAAGAGTTGTTTGCTGGCACAGACAAAGCAGACCGGGAAGCAGGGTATCCCCTGTTGCAGCATTATGCAGCGCTGGCTCTGGAGAAATTAGGCAGTCCACAATTTAGTATGCAGAAGCGCAGCATTCAACAGCAGGCTTACAATCAATGGCTGAATAAGCGTGGTCATCAGGTGGGTGAAATCCTGCAGAAGACAGGGGAGCAGCTGGTGACGGCCATGACGGAATTCCGTCAGGCATATCCTGAGAACAGCAGTGCTTTATTGACGGTCCCGGAAAGTCATGGCGATTATGTTGTCCTTTTGCAGCGCCTGCAGGAGGATGATCTGCCTAAGTTTGAAAGCCGGTTCAGCCATCTGCTCCGGGAGAACACCATCAATCAGATTGCGCTGTTCCAGACGCATCTGGAGGAATCCTGTCATGAAATTCATGACAGGATTGCCCTGATTAACGATTCTCTGGCGGAGATTGATTATAATGAAGGACGATATATCCAGATAGAGTGTCATGAGTCTGTTAGTGATACCATCCGGCAGTTTCGCCGGGATTTGCGCTCCTGTACAGATGATGCCCTGACGGGGAATATGGATGCCAGCTACAGTGAGGAAAAATTCCAGCAGGTGTCCAGAATTCTGGAGCGATTACAGGGACGCCCCGGCATGACAGAGGTGGATGCCCGTTGGCGCAGGGAAGTCATCGATGTGCGCAACTGGTTTGCCTTTGCAGCTACAGAACTTTGGCGCAACCCTGCTCCGGGCATGGACCGTGAATATGAGCATTATACGGATTCCGGAGGTAAATCTGGCGGTCAAAAGGAGAAATTGGCCTATACCATCTTAGCGGCCAGCATTGTCTATAATTTTGGCCTGCGGGGCAGGAGGGCTGGTGAGCAATCCTTCCGCTTCGTGGTGATTGATGAGGCTTTTCTCAAGAGTTCGGATGAAAGTGCCCGCTTTGGTTTGGAACTCTTCAAGAAGCTGGATTTACAGCTCTTGGTGGTGACCCCTTTATTGAAGATTGCTACGATTGAACCCTATGTCAGCCATGTGGGCTTCGTTTATCAACGGGATGAAGAGCATAAATCCTACTTGCGGAATCTTACCATTGAAGAGTTGCAGGAAGAAAGACAGGCAAATCAACAAAAAGAATAAATCATAACGTATGCGCGTGCAGCTTGATCTGTCCAATATCGGCAGGTCAGGCTGTTTTTTTAGGAAAATTTTATGGGGTGTGACTCAATTGTGAGGCAGGACTTTTTCTTTATGTCGCGAAATGTAGAGTTAGAAGGTATGGGTTTATGGTATTGGGAGATTTCTGGCATTTGAAAGAGGGGAGTATTATGAATCTAAAGCAGAAGTTTATGTTGCTGTCTGGAATCATGGGGCTGCTAATGGCTGTGGTGGCGATTACCGGCTACATTATGGCCAGCAGAGAACTTCAGCAGAGTGTGGATAGTGAGTTAAGGGCTACCGTTTCCCGGGAAGTCATGGCCTTAGATGGCTGGCTGCGGGAAAAACGGGCTTTTGGTGAAGCTACAACGAACTATATGACCAGCTTAAATGGTGATTATGCCACCATGCACAATAAGGCCACTTTGGGAACCACCATTTCGGATAAGGAAATTCTGGAAATGACTGGTGGTACTGAAGATGGCTGGTGGATGGGGTTCTATACCGGTGATAAGACGGGGAAGCGGGATCCCCGGCAACGCCCCTGGTATAAGGAGGCTAAGGCACAGGATAAGGTCCTGTTCACCGATGCTTATGTGGCTGCCAGCACAGGCAAGCTGGTGGTATCGGTGGCAGCGCCGGTTAAGGCCGATGGCAAGTTCATCGGCGCAACCTGCGTGGATATCTCCCTGGATGCCATCACCGAGCAGGTGAATAAGATGAAGTACCATGGCGAAGGTGCCGGCATTGTCATGGAAGGTACGGGCAATATCCTGGCTACTTCTGGTGCTGGTGAGCAAATGCAGAACTTTAAGGACATCGAAGGCTGGGGCAGCCATTTTGACAGTATGGTCAAAAATGGCGAAGGCTATTTTGAAACCACCATCAATGGTGAGGAACAGATATTCGCTTATCAGACCGTACCCTCCACCGGATGGATTGTGGGGATTTCTGCCCCCAGTTCCTTTGTGTTTGCTTCCTTGTCGCATTTGAAAATCATTTTCTTGGTGCTGACCCTGGTGGGCTTATTGCTGGCTGGTGCAGTATGCTGGACCTTTGCCGGCAAGATTACGGGGCCAGTCGCGAAACTGGAAGCCCATGCATCCCAGATGGCTGATGGCAATCTGAAATTGGAGCAGCTACCGCAGGAATCGGCAGATGAAATCGGTACCCTTACCAATGCCTTCAACACCATGAATAAAAATCTGCGGAAACTGATCAATAATATGGCGACCACCAGTGAACAGGTGGCAGCTGCATCTGAAGAGCTTACGGCGAATGCCCATCAGTCCGCTGATGCAGCGGTGCATGTGGCAGAAACTGTGGGTGAGGTTTCCATGAGTATGGAACAACAGCTGACGGATATTGATGGTGCCAAGAAGAATGTGGACGAAGTATATGAAGATGTGTCCTCCATGGCCCAAAAGGCACAGGCGGTTACCGATACTTCTACGCGTACCGCCGAAGCTGCCCAAAAGGGGTCGCAGCTTATGGAAAATGCCGTAAGACGGATGGGCAATATCGAGCAGAGTGTCATGGCCTCGGCGGAAGTTGTACAGAAATTGGGAGAAAACAGCAGTCAGATCGGGCAGATTGTGGAGGCCATTTCTTCCATTGCCGAGCAGACAAATCTGCTATCCCTCAATGCAGCCATTGAAGCGGCCAGGGCAGGTGAACATGGCCGGGGCTTTGCGGTGGTGGCTGAAGAAGTACGCAAATTGGCCTCGGAATCTCAGGATTCTGCGGAACAGATTAAACAGCGCATCACTTCTATCCAGCAGGATACCTTTGAGGCAGTAAAGGCGATGCAGGCCGGTACCGATGAAGTGAAGTCGGGAACCGAGGCTATCCGTGAGGTCGGTGAGCAGTTTGAGGGCATCCTCAATATGGTCAATGGCATCAAGCAGCAGATGGAAGAAATCAATTCCTCGGTGCATACCGTTTCTGCAGGGGCAAGCAATATTGTGACGGCGGTGGATTCCATTGACGGCATAAGCCGGAAGACTTCGGAACACACCCAGACCATTTCGGCAGCTACACAGGAACAATCGGCATCCAATGAGGAGATTGCAGCAGCCTCCCAGGCGTTGGCCAATATGGCTTCGGATATGCAGATGGCCATTGGTAAATTCAAAGTGTAAACCGGCTGGTTTTTCTATCGGTATTGATAAAGATTCTATAGTTGATATAGGAAAAATTTATCAGCCATAAATATTAGCATTTTACGATAAAAAATAGATAAAAAAATAATCTTTAAGGGACAATTTACCGCCGATTCGGAGTGAATCGGCGGATTTTCTTTAATTAATCTGAAAATAATCATCAGCAAAATAATTGTCAATAAACTATCCTAGTGCAAAAGTCCTAAACATATGATAAAGTTAAGCACATGTTTTTTGTGGGGATAACAGGAAACGATGCAAGCTGATAGAACACGAAATGCCGCAGGGATAAGGCCAACGTAGAAAGGTATGTGAGGAAATGAGACTGAAAGACATTCGTATTGGCGTCAAGATTTTGGTGCTGGTGATTATCGGTATTTTGGGAATGGCTATCTTGAGCTTTTCTGGTTATAACGCAATGAGTAAGGCCAGCGACGATTTGGATAATATGTATAGCCGTAAGATGAAGGCAACGCGGATGCTGGGGGATGAAATCAATTATATGCGCATGATTCAGGTGCGTATTGTCAAGCATATCCTCGATCCAAAGGATGGGCAAATCAATGCTTCCATCGATGAGGCTATCGCCAGCTATGAAAAAACCTGGCCGGATTACCGTGATTTGGGAATGCGGGCGGATAAGGCCGCTGCAGAAATCCCCACTACGGAAAAAAAGTGGACAGAATACAAGCAGGGAATTCAGGAAGCCCGTAAATTGGCAGATGCCGGTAAAACCCAGGAAGCATGGGTTTACTACAAAGGGGTGGAAGCTGGTGTAACCCAGGAACTGCTGAAGAGTTTGGTAACCTTGCAGAAGGTTGCCGATGATAATGCAGAAGCGCTTAATCAGGAAATCGCAGCGCGTAATGCCAGTGAAATGTATCTGATGATTGTTACGACGATATTGTGTTTCGCAGTGCTTAGCGGTATCGCCTTCGTCATCATTCGGGATATCATGACCACATTGGACCATATGGTGGCTGAATGTCAGCGAATGAAGGATGGGGACTTTAGACTTAATAACAAAAATGATGTTCGGGGCGATGAATTCGGTCAGATGGAAGATGCTTTACAGGAAATGCGCAAGTCCTTGAATAAGCTGATGAGTAAGGTAAGTGACTCTGCAGAACAGCTGGCAGCTTCGTCTGAAGAACTTACGGCCAGTGCCAATCAGGCGGCGCAGGCAGCTACACAGGTAGCACAGTCTGCTACGGAAGTGGTGGAATCGGTGGAGCATCAGCAGAAATCGGTTATGGAAAGCAACGAGTCCGTGCAGAGTGCGGAAGCTTCGGTGGAGGAAATCCGTCAGAAGTCGGATCAGGTGGAAGAAAACTCCACAGCAGCTGCTAAGCGGGCTAAGGCGGGGAATCAGTCCATTGATGCCTCGGTGAGCCAGATTAAAGAGGTGGAAGAGACGGTTACTGCTTCGGCGGAAATGGTGGACCGCCTGGGAGAACGCTCCAAACAGATTGGTGAAATCGTGGATACCATGACGGGGATTGCCGAGCAGACCAATCTCCTGGCCCTGAATGCTGCCATCGAGGCAGCCCGGGCAGGGGAGCATGGCCGTGGCTTTACGGTGGTGGCCGAAGAGGTTGGCAAGCTGGCACTGGAATCCAAGGAGTCAGCGGATAAGATTGCCGGCTTGATCAAGGAGATTCAAAAGGATACGGAGGATGCGGTGGTATCTATGCGCTCGGGTAAGGCTTCGGTGATTGAAGGTGCTCAGAGCGTGGAATCCCTGCGCAGTATGTTTGAGGAAATCAATCAGCTGGTGGCAGGTGTGTCCGGGGAAATCAGCCATGTGACGGAATCGATTAATGCCATGGCGGATGCCACCAATGACATTGCTGGCGAAATGAATGATATCAACAGCTATAGCGGCAAGGTGGCCAGCGAGATGCAGGCCGTGTCCGCTGCGACGGAAGAACAGTCCGCTTCAGCAGAGGAAATCGCCGCCGCCAGCGAGGCGCTGGCTAAACTGGCTCAGGACCAGCAGGAAGCCCTGTCCCGTTTCCGCTTCTAATAATCAGGAAGTTTTGCGATAAAAAGCCGCCGGAGAGATTCGTGAGAATCTTCTCCGGCGGCTTTTTTCGTTTCGATTATTTCTTTTCTTTCCGCTCCTTAGCCCGTTTTTTAGCGGATTCAGCCTTGGCTTTTACTTTATCGTCAATCTTCTTGGCCTGCTGATATTTAGCGTAATCCACACCCATGCTGGCTAGTTTGTGTTTGAGGGCCATCATGGGGTGGGACAGGAACATGCGTTTTTGGGTGCCATTCATGATGGACATGAATTCCTGGGATTGTTTAGCGCCAAGGCATTCGGCTGCCCGGTCGCAGCGGTCGCAGATGGGTTTGGTAATGCCGTAGGGGCAGCGGCTCATCTTGGTCAATACCGTTGCCAGCAGTGCCGTGCATTTAGGGCAGAGCTTGTCGCCTTTTGTATTGTGATGGCTGTGGCAATAGATACCAAAGGTCTTTTTGATATTCGCCTTTTCCTTCGGAATATTGTTTTTGATTTCTACCGGTTTACGTTTGGGCAGAAAGCGAGAAAAAATGCTCATTTCGTATCACCTTTCGATTATGAATAAATATATAATACACCTTTTTTATTCTAATGGTATTTTCCAAGAAAAGCAAGAGGAATGAACTCTTGACCTATAGCCGATTTTTAGTATAATTTAAGATGTAGGATTGTATTTTTACAATGATTAGGATTAGAGAATTGAAGGTGGAGAAAATAGACTTCCTTAAAAATAATGGTAAACGCATCACCAATGTACTGGTGGTTATACTGGTAATTGTGGCGGTTTGTACCAAACTGCAGGAGAAGGGGATGGATTCCCTGTTCAAGATTACGGACTTATACATTTTGGTGGGAGGTCTATTGGGCCTGCTGGTGATTCGTTTCTTTAGCAAGCGTAAAAAGTAATTTCCTTCCAGGTACAGTGACGTCAAGGAGGCAATATGGCAGACCAGCAGAGTGGGAACCTCACTGCAGAGATGGGTGGGCTGCAGGCACAGTCCCTGAAGAAAATCTTAAGCAATACCATTGATACCATTGAAAATAATAAATCCCAGATTTTTGAGATATACGAAACAGCCCGCTCGGAAGTGGAAAATAGCCGTAAGCTGTTGGACGATTTGAAGGAACAAGCACGACAGACCATTGAACGGGTGGATGAACTGGCTCGGCAGGAGCAGCAGGAAAAGCAAAAGCTGGTCAAGGTCAGCAGTAATTTTCAGGATTATTCGGAAGACAAGGTACGGGAAAGTTACGAAGCGGTGAAGAATGTCCAGGTATCTCTGGGGGTGGAACGGGAAAAGGAAGCTAACCTGCGTTCCCAGCGGGATAAACTGGAAATCCGTCTGCGTCATTTGCAGGTCATGCTGGCTCAGGCAGAACATTTGGCCCTGGCAGTTGGTTCGGTCCTATCCTATCTCAGCACCCAGGTCAATGGGGTAATTTGGAAGATTGAGGCCGTTCAAAAGGAAAAATTTGTGGGGGCAAGGATTATCAAGGCGCAGGAAGAAGAGCGTTATCGCATCTCCCGGGAAATGCATGATGGTCCTGCACAGGATTTAGCGAATCTGATCTTTCAGACATCCATTGCGGAGAAATTGGTGGATTATGACCCGGATGAGGCAAAGCGCACGTTGCAGGAGCTTCGCCAGCAGATGCGGGATTGTCTGGGGAGCGTACGGGAGGTCATCTTCGATATGCGCCCCATGGCTTTGGACGATTTGGGATTGGTAGCAGCCCTTAATCAGTTGATTGGCCGGATGGCTTCACGGGGAACGCTGGCCATTGATTATTCTATGGATGGCAAGGTTTATGATTTACCCAAGCATGTGGAAATCGCGATCTTTCGTATCGTACAGGAGTCTCTTAACAATATCTATCATCATGCAGATACGGATAAAGCCAGGGTACGGCTCCTTTATTCGCCAACGGCAGTGTCAATTTTGATTGAGGATAAAGGCAAGGGCTTTGACCCTGAGGCCAAGGAGGAACCGCCTGTGGATGAAAATGGTGAACCACTGCCACAGGAATTAGCAGAACACCATGGGCATTTTGGCCTTATGGGGATGCGCGAGCGGGCTCAGATTATTGGTGCGGAGCTCAATGTCACTTCAGCGCTGGGAGAAGGAACGCGGGTTCATCTGCGCGTTCCGTTGCAAAAGCCCTTGGAAGATACCAAAGATGTCAAGGTGGTTAAGACACCTGAAAAGAAAAAGGGTATAGGTAAATGACGGAGAGACAGAACGAATTTCGAGCGCCGGTGGCGGAGGCGATGAAAGCCTACGCGGGAGACGGCGCTCTCGCATTTCATACACCGGGGCATAAGCAGGGACTGGGGGCGCATGCCCTTCTGCGGGAACTCATAACGCCCCAGGGGTTACGAGAGGAAGTTTCCCTGATGGAGGAATTGGATGATCTCCATGAGCCCACCATGTGCATAAAGGAAGCTCAGGATCTGGCGGCAGAGCTCTATGGAGCCGATGCCGCCTATTTCATGATTAATGGTACCAGCGGAGCTATACATACCATGATTATGGGGTGCTTAAAGCCCGGGGATAAGGTGCTGGTACCCCGCAATGCCCATCGCTCCATGATTGGCGGTTTGATTTTGGCAGGGGTTACGCCCGTATTTATTCAGCCTCGCATCGATGAGAAGCTGGGAATTCCCATGGGGCTGGTGTTGGCAGATATTGTGGCGGCAGCGGATGCGCATCCGGAGGCCAAGGCCCTGCTCCTGGTCTATCCGACCTATTACGGTGTGACCATTGATTTGGCCGAGGTGGCGGAGTTTGTTCATAGCCGGAAAATGCTCCTGCTGGTGGACGAGGCGCATGGTCCCCATTTGAAATTCAGTGACCGCTTGCCCTTGCAGGCCTTGGATGCCGGAGCGGATATGGCGGCGCAAAGCACCCATAAGATTTTGGGTTCTATGACGCAGACCTCCATACTGCTGGTCCGGTCTGGGCGTGTGGATTTAGAGCGGGTGCGGTCTGCAGCCAGTCTTTTGCAGTCCACCAGTCCGAATCAGCTTCTGCTGGCTTCCTTGGACATCGCTCGTTTGCAGATGGCGGAGCAGGGACCGGAACTGGTGAATCGTGCTGTGCAGCTGGCGGAAAGGCTGCGGCAAAGGGTTAATGAGATTCCCGGCCTATGGAGTTTTGGCAAGGAGTATCTGCCGGTCTGTGAGGGGCTGGATTTGACTAAGGTCACCGTAAGTGTACGTGGTTTGGGGATTACAGGCGTACAGGCAGAGCACATCCTGCGTCATGAATATAAGATTCAATGTGAGCTTTCCGATGCGTATAACCTGCTCTTTATTATTTCTTATGCGGATACGGAAGAACAGGCAGCTGTTTTAGAAAGGGCTCTGCGGGGGTTGGCAGCGCAGTTTGCTGGCCGTCAGGAACTTACTTTGCCCGTGGAAATTCCCCTGGTGCCAGCTGAGGGCATCAGTCCCCGCAAAGCCTTTTTTGGCGGGCGGGAAACGGTGGATTTTGAGGCGGCAGCAGGGCGTATTGCCGCCGAGCAGATTATGTTCTATCCGCCGGGGATACCGATTCTGGCTCCCGGGGATGTGATTGACGCGGAAGCGCTTTACTATATACGAACCATGCAGAGGTTAGGGCTCAAGGTAGTAGGGCCTGCTGATTCTTCGCTGAAAACCATTCAGGTTGTGGAGGAAATTTGATGAAGGGAAAATTGATTATTATTGAAGCTGGAGATGGCAGTGGCAAGGCAACCCAGACAAAGGCACTGTATGATCATCTGCAGGCTGACGGCTATAGGGTACACCGTATAGAATTTCCCGATTATGACGATGATTCCTCCGCTTTGGTGCGCATGTACTTAGGTGGTGATTTTGGAGAAAAGGCTGCGGATGTGAATGCTTATGCGGCATCCACATTCTTTGCCGTGGACAGGTTCGCCTCTTATCAGCGCAAGTGGCGGGATTATTATGAAGCGGGAGATATCATCCTGGCTGACCGTTATACGACCAGCAATATGGTTCATCAAGCAGTAAAGCTTATCGATAAGGCAGAACGGGAAGCCTTTTTGGACTGGTTATGGGATTTTGAGTTCAAAAAGCTGGGCCTGCCGGTACCGGATCAGGTGATTTTTCTGGACATGGCGCCAGCAGTGGCAGACCGATTAATTGCTGCCCGGGCCGAGAAAACGGCTAGCCAAAAGGATATCCACGAACGGGATACGGATTATCTGCATCGCTGTCATACCGCATATTTGGAACTGGCAGCTAAGTACAGCTGGGGTAAGGTGGTCTGCAATGTTGGCGATAATCCACGGAAAATTGAAGATATCCACAGCGATGTGTATAACCTTGTGGATAAGTTGCTGAAGAATAAGGAGTAATTTATGATAAAGGAAGTTTTGGTGGTGGAAGGTAAGATGGACGTGGTGGCCATCGATAAGGCCGTAGAGGCGGATTGCATCATCACCGAGGGCTTTAATCTCAAGAAGCAGGCCCTTAAAAATATTGAGCAGGCCTATAAGAAAAGGGGCATTATCATCATGACGGATCCGGATTCGGCTGGAGAGCGGATTCGTTCCTATTTGACGAAGCGGTTCCCAAAAGCGAAGCATGCGTTTGTCCCTGTGGAGGAGGCTACGGATCATGATGATATCGGTATTGAACAGGCTAAGCCTGATGCGATCCGCAAGGCTTTGGCGAAGGTTCATACCATGGATTGGGAGCCTACGAATAATTTCCGTGGTTCGGATTTGATTGTTCATGACTTGTCCGGAGCCAATGCGGCTGCCAGCCGTCGGGCGAAATTGGGCGCGAAGCTTGGCTTGGGGTTTGCCAATGCCAAGACCTTTTTGAAGCGGCTTAATCATTACGGCATTACCCGGGAGGAATTTGAGCAGGCCGTGGCAGAGTTGAATGCGGAAGAAGCGGAGGAAAATTGATGAGCGATAAAGCCATACAGCCGAAGATTGCCAGTCGGGAAGTGACGACGCATATATTGAAGGCCTTTGGTCTGCGGATGAGTAAAAAATTGGGGCAGAACTTTTTGATCGATGCCAGTATTGTGCAGGGAATTGTGGATGCGGCTCAGGTTGAACCCGGCGACAGGGTGCTGGAAATCGGCCCGGGAATTGGTACCCTTACTCAGGGGCTGGCGGAGGCTGGTGCTGATGTAACGGCGGTGGAGCTGGATAAGAAGCTGCCTGCCGTATTGGCGGAAACCCTTAAGGGGTACGATAATGTGCGTATTGTGCCGGGGGATATCTTAAAGGTCAATATCCCGGAAATCATGGGGGATCAGCCCTTTAAGGTGGCGGCTAATCTGCCCTACTATATCACGACACCGATTCTGATGGCACTGTTGGAGCGTCATCTGCCCATTACCCATATAGTGACCATGGTGCAGAAGGAAGTCGCCCTGCGGATGGTGGCTAAACCGGGAGGCAAGGATTACGGGGCATTGTCTGTGGCTGTACAGTACTATACCGAGTCGAAAATCGTATTGGACGTACCGCCGAGGTCGTTCATTCCTGCGCCGGAAGTGGATAGTGTGGTCATTGCCTGCAATGTGCGGGAAAAGCCAGCGGTGGAGGTGCAGGATGAAAAGATGTTCTTCCGGGTAGTGAAGGCTGCCTTTGGGCAGCGGCGCAAGACCCTGGCCAATGCGTTGAAGGGTGGCGGGCTGCCGAAGGAACAGGTTCGGGATGCCATGGAAAAGGCGGGGATTGACCCTATTCGCCGGGGAGAAACCTTGTCGTTAGCGGATTTTGGAAAGCTGGCGGATGCATTCAGTTCGCTGGCATAATGCGTACAATGCGTACGGGGGGGGAATTTCTTGATGCTAAGAGGCCCGCGGGACTGGCAATATTTTTCCTTCGCCATAGACAGGCTTGTCAAAAGCTACGGAAAAACATCACCAGTCCCGCGGGCTTATTTCGATTTTTTGTGGATATGTGCTAAGGCGCCCACGGAACTGACAATATTTTTCCTTCACTATAGACAGGCTTGTCAAAAGTTACGGAAAACCATCACCAGTTTCGTGGGCTTGTTTCGATGATTATGGATGCGTACCGGGCCAGCTTAGGGATATGGTCGAATAAACTTGCAAAAAATGCTTAAATACCCTTGCTACTATGCAAAAAATGTTATACAATTAGGAGCGTGTATTATATGAGGAAAATTTCGCTAATACTAGCAGAAAGCAGGTAGGTTATGGCTGAATCGATTTGGTCCATTCTGCCGCCAGTAATCACGATTGTATTGGCTTTGTGGACAAAGGAAGTATATATGTCCCTGATTATCGGCATCTTTTCTGGTGCCATGCTCTTTACGGGGGGCAACTTCCTGGAATCCACGTTGACCATGTTTCAGGTGATGGCGGATAAGGTGGGCAGTAATGTCAACATCTTGGTATTTTTGGTAATTTTAGGCATTCTGGTGGCGGCGATTACCCGCAGTGGTGCCACCAGTGCTTATGGTGACTGGGCGGCCCGTACCATCAAGGGCAAACGGCAGGCTTCGTTGATTACGGCGCTGTTGGGGCTGGTCATCTTTATCGATGATTATTTCAACTGTCTGACGGTGGGAACCGTCATGCGGCCGGTGACGGATAAGTTTAAGATTTCCCGGGCGAAGCTGGCCTATATCATCGATGCAATGGCTGCACCCATCTGTATTATCGCACCGGTATCCAGTTGGGCTGCGGCGGTGGGCTCTTCCCTGCCGGAGGGTTCGGAAATTGACGGGTTCTCGCTGTTTATCCAGACGATACCCTTTAACCTCTATGCCTGGCTTACGTTGTTGTTCCTGCTCTTCATCATCTGGACGGGCAAGGATTACGGTCTTATGGCGCATGATGTGCAGCGCAGCAATGAGAAGTTTGAGATTCCGAAGGAATATCAGGGAAATGGTGAAGTTCACAAGGAACAGCAGGGAAATGGCAAGATTATCGATTTGGTTTTGCCCTTATTGGTGCTGATTGCGGCCTGTGTCTATGGTATGCTTTATACTGGCGGGATTCACGAAGGCAAGAGCATTGCTGAGGCCTTTGCGGCTTGCGATTCATCGAAGTCGCTGGTGCTGGGCTCCTTTATTGCCTTTGTGTTTACGGGGCTTTTGTATCTGCCCCGCCGGGTCATTTCCTTTAATGCCTTCTGTGATAGTTTTGGCTGGGGGTTCAAGGCCATGACACCGGCTATCTTTATCCTCTGTCTGGCCTGGACGCTTTCTGGCATCTGCAGCGATAAATATCTGAATCTGGGTGGCTTTGTCGGTGGTATTGTTAGCGCCAATGCTACCCTGGTCATGTTCCTGCCGCCGATTTTCTTTTTGGTGGCTATTGGCTTGGCTTTCGCTACTGGCACCAGCTGGGGAACCTTTGGCATACTGATTCCCATTGCAGTGGCTGTGGTGGGAGGTGACCAGCAGATGCTGGCCATCTGCGTGGCAGCGATTCTTTCCGGTGCGGTAGGCGGTGATCATGCGTCACCGATTTCCGATACGACTATTCTGGCGTCAGCCGGTGCTCAGTGTGATCATCTTGATCATGTAAGCACGCAGCTTCCTTATGTGATGACGGTAGCGGGGTGTTCACTGGCGGGGTATATCGTGGATGGTTTCACGGGCAACGGCTGGATTGGCCTGGGAACGGCGCTGGCCTGTCTGTTGATCACGATGATGGTTATTTCGGCCAAAGTGAAGTCTTTGGATTGACGGGCAATCGTATAGATAACAGTGAGTCTTGGGATTCACTGTTATTTTTTTAGCCGTATGGATGGACTAAGGGAATATTTACAGATTTTCTTGACAAATAAAATAATTTGCATTAATATTAGCATTAGATTTGAATATATTTGGGAACAGGTGTCCTATGGACTTAATAGGGAATCCGGTAAAGATAGCATTATAAGCCGGAGCGGTCCCGCCACTGTAAGGTGGAGTTTTGCATCATGATGTCACTGGGGTAGATATGCGTACCTTGGGAAGACGATGCGGAATGATGAAACCGAGCCAGGAGAACTGCCTGTTCTGACATCACCGTGATGCCGATTTTCGGTGTCGTGCCTGCGAGCGATGGGTAGGGGATTGAATCTAAGCGTGGGAACTTTGTGCGTAATAGAGGACAATCTATCTGCATTTCGCAGATGGGTTGTCCTTTTTTGGTGTCCTGGTTTCCACAGGATAAGAGGAGGCTGTGCTATGAGTAACGAAACCGGTGGCGAGCTGGATCTGCAGGCCATTTTGAAAAAGGCCGAGCAACAGACAGACTTTCCTGATGTGCCTTTGGACGAGTTTACCCCGCCCACCTATGAAGAGTGGAAGGAAGCCTGTATCGCCCTGTTGAAGGGGGCTCCCTTCGAGAAGAAAATGTACACCAAAACCTATGAGGGCATCACATTTGACCCCATGTATTTCCGCAAGGACACGGAAGATATTCTGCCGAAGGATTCGTTTCCCGGCATGGATGACTTCCTGCGTGGTGCCCAGCCCAGTGGTTATCTGGGCAAACCTTGGGGCATAGCACAGGTCTGCGATGAAACCATGCCTGCCGAGAACAACGAGCTTTTGCGGCATGAACAGGAGAAGGGGTCGACTATCTATCACATCAAGTTAGATCGCGCCAGTTTGATGGCCCAGGATGTACGTCAGGCAGCAGCCCCTGGGGATGAGGGCGTGTCGGTAACCACGCTGGATGATATGCATATCCTGCTGAGTGGCTTACAGCTGGATAAATATCCGTTGTACCTCTATGCCGGTGAGTCAGCACTGCCTATGCTTTCCCTGTTGGCGGGAACACTCAAGGCATCCGGGCAGGATTGGGGCAAAATCCAAGGGGTAGCAGGAGCTGACCCTTTAGGTGAACTGGCAGCTAATGGTAAAAACAGCAAATCGCTGGATGAGCTTTATCGCGAAATGTTCCAGTGTGCGCAGTGGGCCATTGCGCATGCACCGGGGCTTAAGACCATCTTTGTACGCAGCGATGTCTACAGTCGCGGTGGTGCTAATGATGTGCAGGAAGCGGCCTATACGCTGGCAACTGCTGTAGCTTATCTGCGGGCGCTGTTGGAACGGGGACTGTCCATTGACGATGCCGCCGGGCAAATCATGTTCGGCTTCTCGATGGGGGCGAACTTCTTCCTGCAGATTGCAAAACTGCGGGCTTTGCGTCCGCTCTGGGCACAAATCGTGGAGGCCTTTGGTGGCAGTAAGGAAGCACAGCGCATGCATATCCATGCCCGGCCGGCGTTGTTCTTCAAGACGGTCTATGATCCTTATGTCAATATGCTGCGCAACACCACGGAAATCTTCTCCGGTGTGGTGGGAGGAGTGGATTCCTTTGAAAGTTCACCTTTTGATGAACCCATTCGCAAAGGGGATGAATTTTCCCGGCGCATTGCCCGGAATGTGCAGATTATCCTCCAGGAAGAATTTGGCTTGTTGCAACCCATTGACCCTGCGGGGGGGTCCTGGGCGGTGGAAACGCTGACCAAGCAGATGAAGGAAAAGGTTTGGGCGGAATTTCAGGTCATTGAAGGCAAGGGTGGTATGTTGAAGGCGCTGCAGGAAAGCTATCCGCAAGGGGAAATCGCTGCGGTGCTGGCAGCCCGCTTCAAGGCTTCGGAAACCCGTAAGGACAGGATTGTGGGCAACAATATGTATCCCAATATGACGGAAAAATTGCTGGATCCACGGCCGGAAGATATGGCGGAGAACAAGAAAAAACGCATTGCCCAGGTGGAGGCATATCTGGCCGATATAGATGAAGCCTTTAAGACGGAAAAACTTACGGCACTCAAGGCGGGCAGTGAGAATTTGGTGGATTTGGCTATCGCTGCAGCTCAGGCTGGTGCCACTTCGGCAGAAATCGCAGAAGGAGTGGCGGCAGGAAAGGAAAGCGAGCTGGTGACGGCGATTGCTCCTCACCGCTGGAGCGAACGCTTTGAAAAACTGCGGCAGCTGACGGAGGATTACAAGGCGCAGCATCACGACAATGTCAAAATCTTTTTGGCCAATATGGGGCCCATTCCGCAGCACAAGGCCAGAGCGGATTTCACTACGGGGTTCCTGCAGGTAGGCGCTTTTGAGGTACTTACCAATAATGGTTTTTCTACGGTAGAGGAAGCGGCTCAGGCGGCTAGGGCATCCGGAGCTGATGCAGTGGTCATTTGTTCCACCGATGCAACCTATCCGGAAATCGTGCCGGAACTGGCACCGAAACTGCATGAGGTCCTGCCTGAAGCTACCGTGTTCCTGGCGGGAGCAGCGCCTAAGGATTTGCTGGATACATACAATCAGGCAGGTATTGATGAATATATCTCCGTTAAGGCCAATTGCTATAAGATTCTGCAGCTCCTGCAGCAGAAGAAAGGGATGATTGCATAATGCGTAATTTCACGAATCCTGACTTTACCAATATGAGTCTGCGGGAACCGACAGGAGCGGATGGAAAAGTCTGGGAAAAGCTTTTCCAAGCCCAGGCCGGGGCAGACTTTGATGCGTATACCCGCCGTACAATGGAACATATACCGGTAAAACCCCTCTACAATCATGATGAATATGATCATATGAACCATTTGGATTTTGCCAGTGGCATTCCGCCCTGCTTGCGGGGGCCCTATTCCACCATGTATGTGTTTCGTCCCTGGACGGTGCGTCAGTATGCCGGGTTTTCTACGGCAGAGGAATCCAATGCCTTTTATCGCCGCAACCTGGCTGCAGGGCAGAAAGGTTTGTCCATTGCCTTTGACCTGCCTACGCATCGTGGCTATGATGCGGATAATCCTCGCGTTGTTGGGGATGTTGGCAAGGCCGGTGTGTCGGTCTGTTCCATGCTGGATATGAATATCCTGTTCTCCGGTATTCCTTTGGATCAGATGTCCGTATCCATGACCATGAATGGAGCGGTACTGCCTATCTTGGCCTTCTTTATCCAGTCCGGTGTGGAACAGGGCGTGGATAAGAAAATCATGGCGGGCACCATTCAGAACGATATCCTCAAGGAGTTCATGGTGCGTAATACTTATATCTATCCGCCGGAAATGTCCATGCGCATCATTGGGGATATCTTTGAATACACCACGAAATACATGCCGAAATTCAACAGCATTTCCATTTCTGGCTATCATATGCAGGAAGCGGGC
Organism: Selenomonas sp.; assembly: GCF_024699275.1. The sequence goes on along the minus strand of NZ_JAILPX010000017.1, from coordinate 8,579 downwards.
GCACCGGCAGATATCGAACTGGGGTACACCTTGGCAGACGGATTGGAATATATCCGTACAGGTATCAATGCAGGACTGCCGGTGGATGCCTTTGCCAAGCGCCTGTCCTTCTTCTGGGCCATCGGGAAGAATTACTTTATGGAAGTGGCCAAGATGCGGGCGGCCCGGGTACTTTGGGCAAAGATTGTCAAGTCCTTTGGGGCTAAGGAACCTAAGTCCATGGCCCTTAGAACCCATTGCCAGACTTCCGGCTGGTCCCTTACGGCTCAGGATCCATTCAATAACATTTCCCGTACGGCTATGGAAGCCATGGGTGCAGCTTTGGGCCATACCCAGTCCCTGCATACGAATGCACTGGATGAAGCCATTGCTCTGCCAACGGACTTTTCGGCCCGTATTGCCCGCAATACCCAGCTCTACATTCAGGATGAAACGCAGGTCTGCAAGATTATCGACCCCTGGGGCGGTTCCTACTACGTGGAGGCACTTACCAACGAAATCATTCGCCGGGCCTGGGCACATATTCAGGAAGTAGAGGCACTGGGCGGGATGGCCAAGGCCATTTCTACGGGGCTGCCTAAGATGCGGATTGAGGAAGCAGCGGCTCGCCGGCAGGCCCAGATCGATTCTGGCAATGAAACGATTGTAGGGTTGAATAAATATCGTTTGGAAAAGGAAGACCCTTTGGAAATCCTGGCCATCGACAATACGGCCGTCCGCAATGCGCAGGTGGAACGTTTGGAAAAACTGCGGCGTGAACGCAATGCAGATGATGTGCGCCGGGCGCTGGAGGCGATTACTAAAGCTGCTGACAGCCGGGACAACGGCAATCTTTTGGAATGTGCAGTGGAAGCAGCCCGTGTCCGGGCATCTTTGGGCGAAATTTCCGATGCAGTGGAGAAGGTTTCCGGTCGTTATCAGGCGGTCATTCATACCATTTCCGGAGTCTATTCTTCGGAGTTTACCGATAAGACCGAATTGGATAAGGCCCGGGCCATGGCCGATGAATTTGAGGACCTCACGGGACGTCGTCCCCGTATCTTTGTGGCGAAGATGGGACAGGACGGCCATGACCGGGGGCAGAAAGTCATTGCCTCATCCTTTGCCGATATGGGCTGGGATGTGGATGTGGGCCCGCTGTTTCAGACGCCGGAGGAAACGGCCCAGGATGCTGTGGACAACGATGTGCATATGGTGGGGTTCAGTTCCTTGGCCGCAGGTCATAATACCCTTTTGCCCCAACTGGTGGATGAACTCAAGAAACTGGGCCGGGAGGATATCATGGTCTGTATCGGCGGCGTAATTCCGGTACAGGATTATGACAATCTCTATAAACATGGTGCAGTGGCCATCTTTGCTCCGGGCACCAATATTCCTGAGGCCGGTATTAAGCTGCTGACTTTGCTCCTTGACCGGGCAAAGGAGGAATTGGCTGCAGAATAAATAAGTTGAGGTAAAGCTGAAGGGGAAGGCTTACAAGGAGGCAATGATGGAACAGAAGTATACGACATCAAAGCCAAGCTGGGTGCCAGAAGAAAAAAATGATAACTTTGCTTGTTCTGTGATGGGCGGCATTGATGGCATTAAGGATACCACCGTGGGGAACATCAATCCTGACCTGCAAAGCGGGAAGATGAAGCCCAAGAAGCGGTTGGTGATGTCCGAGGATGATTATGTGGCTGGTGTGCTGCAGGGAGACAGGATGACCTTATCCCGGGCCATTACGCTGATTGAAAGCAATAGTCCCCGGCATTTTGCCAAGGCCCAGCGGGTGCTGCAAAGGCTGCTGCCCCATACAGGCAATGCCTTGCGCATCGGTATTACCGGGGTGCCTGGTGCAGGGAAAAGCACCATGATTGAAGCTTTTGGCAATATGCTTTGTGATGCTGGTCACCGGGTAGCGGTGTTGACGGTGGATCCCACCAGTTCCGTAACGAAAGGCTCTATACTGGGGGATAAGACCCGGATGGGGACCTTGTCCCGGCGGCGGGAGGCTTTTATCCGTCCTTCGCCAGCGGGAGGAACATTAGGTGGTGTTGCCCGCAAGAGCCGGGAAACCATGTTGATGTGTGAAGCAGCCGGCTATGATGTGATCATCATTGAGACCGTAGGGGTGGGGCAGTCAGAAACCACCGTGCGGTCCATGGTGGATTTCTTCCTGCTGGTGGTGCTTACCGGTGCCGGGGATGAATTGCAGGGCATCAAGAAAGGCATCATGGAACTGGCGGATGCTATTGTCATCAATAAAGCGGACGGGGATAATCTCTTGAAGGCCAAGGTGTCCAGAGGACAGTATGAGCGGATGTTGGAATATATCCGTCCGGCTACGCCCGGCTGGCCCACCCATGCCTATATGTGTTCCGCTTTGGAAAAGACCGGACTCAAGGAACTTTGGGCAGTTATCAAGGGTTTTCAGGATAATACACTGAAGAGTGGCATTTGGAATAAACGCCGAGATGGTCAGCTATTGGATTGGATGCACAGCATGATTGACGAGCATCTGCATAATCTGTTCTTCGAGGACCCGGTGATTACGGGCCGCATGCCGGAGGTTCGGGAAGCGGTGCTGGATGGCACCATTTCCCCAACCCAGGCGGTGGCAGAACTGGTGAAACTCTTTGATGTGGAGCGGGCGGCTCATCGGCAGGTGGATATCTTTCATCCTGTCCAGGAAAAGGGGTGAGTATTTGTATACGAAGAAAATCTATTTTTCTGGTGGCGATTTTCATGAATTGCAAGCCGTTTTTCTCCCTGTACCAGGGGTTACAGCTGTGCGTACAGGCTACATCAATGGCGAAGGGGATGTCGATTTCCCAGCCGTAGCCAGTGGCAGGGTCAAGGCCTATATGGGGGTGGAAATAGCTTACAATCCCAAGAAGATGGATATTTCCCAGCTGATGGATTTGCTTTTTGGGGTGGTAAATCCTTATGTACCTGACGGTCAGGGAAAGGCCAGAGGGGCAATGTATCGAGCTGGGGTATTCTACGGGGATGCGGAGGATGAGCCTCAGGTGCAGCTGCATCTTAACTTTATCGCCAATCGCGGCAAGGTTCCTGCGGCTGGAACGGCCGGGCTGATTGTCAATGATCCCAATAGCAACCCAAAGCAGGCAAGACAGTTATGGGCTTTGGCGAAACCTTTGCAGCGTTTTCAGCCTGCAGAGGCTGAGCATCAGGATTATCTTATCCGTCATCCTGAGACGGAAACCTATATTGATTTTGAAAAACTGCGGGCGTATGTAAGGTTTTAGGGAAAATAACATTACGCGCAGGATTAAGACTTCCTTAGTGCTGAATGAGCATGATTGGTTCGTGCTTTTTAGTGCTAAGGGAGTTTTTTATGTATTTTGTAGTGAATCCTCTTCTTTTCATCCCCCTAGGGGGCTTATCTTATTGGTGTAAATAGGCTAAGATTTAGATATCATAGCCATAAGAGGAGGCAGTATCAGGCATGGATTACGCTATGCGGCGTTTTATGCAATTAATACCGATTTTATTAGGAATCACCTTCCTGTCATTTTTGCTGATGTATTTGGCGGGCAGTGACGCTGTGACGGAAATGTATAGCAACCGGGGAATAGAAGTGGCCCAGGAAGTCATTGACGAACGCAAAGAGGCATTGGGGCTTAATCTGCCCTTTTGGCAGCAATATCTGAACTGGCTTTGGGATATGCTTCATGGGAATATGGGCATCAGTTATGTGACCGGGGAAGATGTGCTGACTTCTTTTTTGCGCAAATTGCCGGCGACATTGTTGCTGACTGCGTTTTCTATTTTTTTGACGGTACTTATTTCTTTGCCCTGTGGCATCTTGGCGGCGATACGTCAAGATACGGTGCTGGACATTCTGCTGCGTTTCGGCAGTTTCCTGGGGAATGCGATGCCCAATTTTTTTGTGGCCATGCTTCTGCTGGAGTTTTTGGGGATTCAGTTGCGGGTCCTGCCGGTGATTGCTACGGGCACAGATCTGCAAAGTGCCCTTATGCCTACACTGACCTTGTCCATTGCCATGTCCGCCAAGTACATGCGGCAGGTGCGTTCTGCAGTGTTGGAAGAACTGAATAAAGACTATGTGCTGGGAGCCAGGGCACGGGGGATAAGTGCTAAGGTTATCCTTTGGAAAAATGTGATGAAGGCTGCCATGCTGACTCTTATGACTTTGCTGGCCTTATCCATTGGCAGTCTGCTGGGGGGAACGGCCATCATTGAAAGCATCTTTATGTGGGATGGTGTGGGTAAATTGGCAGTAGATGCCATCAATATGCGGGACTATCCGATTATTCAGGCTTACGTGATGTGGATGGCCATTATTTATGTGTTTGTCAATCTGGCGGCAGATCTGCTCTATCATCATCTTGATCCACGAATCCGGCTGGAGGTGAATAGCAGATGAACCAGACAGCAGTACCTACCGTTCGGGTACAGAATGTACGGCAAAATTGCCTGCAGAGAAAACTCTATATCTTTGGGGGGCTGGCATTGCTCCTGCTGATTGCAGCGTTCTTCAGTGAGCAGCTTTGTCCTTATGATCCCTATTTGCAGGATATGACGCTGACTAAGGCACCGCCATCGGCCGAACATTGGCTGGGGACGGACCGGTATGGGCGGGATATGCTTTCCCGGGTTATTGCCGGCAGCAAGACCAGTATCTTTTCCACCCTGCTGCTGGTGGGATTCGTCACCTTATTGGGCAGTTCCATCGGCATTGTCTGTGCTGGAGCCGGGAAGAAAGTAGACACGGTACTGATGCGGTTATCGGATATGTTTTTGGCCTTTCCCGGACTGGTATTTGCTTTGGCTGTGGCCGCAGTATTGGGGGGGGGCGTTCACAATGCCATCCTGGCGCTGGCGGCCATCAGCTGGCCCAAATATGCGCGGCTGGCCCGCAGTCAGACCTTGGCTTTGCAGTCAGCGGCTTTTATGCAGGCTGCCAGGATGGCGGGCAGTGGTACCCTGAAACGGATTCGCAAGCATGTAATTCCCAATATTGCTGGTCCTATCCTGGTGACGGCCATGCTGGATATCGGCACCATGATGATGGAACTGGCGGGCTTATCCTTTCTGGGGTTGGGGGCAAAACCGCCGATTCCGGAATGGGGCAGTATGGTGAGCGATACCCGGAACCTTTTGCCCATTCAGCCATGGGTGACGTTGGCCCCGGGCTTTGCGATCTTTCTGTCGGTGACGATTTTTAATTTGTTGGGCGATGCAGTGCGGGATTATTTGGATCCCAAGAATAGAACTTAACAGGAGATAATCATGTCGGAAATCATTCGTTATGAACATGTGGATATTTGTTACAATGGGAAAATAGCTGTTCATGATATCTGTTTTTCCCTGGAGGAAGGAGAAATCCTGGGCATTGTAGGGGAAAGTGGCAGTGGCAAGTCTACATTGCTCAAGGCAGCTCTAGGGATGCTGGGCCGGGATGGGCTGGTTACCCGAGGCGATATATACTATAAGGACCTGGATTTGCCGGATATTAGGGCTGAGAAAATGCAGGAGATCAGTGGTGCGGAAATCGGCATGATCTTTCAGATGGCAGGCAATAGTTTTTGTCCTATCCGTACCGTGGGTGCACAGTTACAGGAAATGATGGCTGCCCATGGCCATGATAGGGGGCGGGCTGTGCAAGCGGAAGCCTGTGCACTATTCGACCGCTTCGGATTCAAGGATCCAGAACGGATTTGGCAAAGTTATCCCTTTGAACTTTCCGGTGGTATGCAACAAAGGGTGGGCGTGGCGGCGGCTATGCTCTTAAAGCCCAAGATTCTGTTGGCAGATGAACCCACATCGGCACTAGATGTTACTGTGCAGCGTCAGGTCATTGAGGAAATGCTATTGGCCCGTAAACTCTTTGGTACCGCGATTATTCTGGTGACCCATAATATTGGTGTTATCCGGGCAATGGCAGATAGCATGCTGGTCCTTCATCAAGGCGAGATGGTGGAGTATGGAAGGGCTGAGAATATCCTGGAAAATCCGCAGTCTTCCTATACGCAAAAACTTTTGGCGGCGGTGCCGCGGCTCAGGAGGTCAATGACAGGTTATGGACGAAATCTTGCAAGTCAGGCATCTTAAACAGACTTTTCCGCGTCGGGATGGAACGGAGATTCTGGCTGTAGATGACGTGAGCTTTGATGTGTATAAGGGAGAAAAGCTGGCGCTTATCGGCGAAAGCGGCAGCGGCAAGACCACGGTGGCTAAGATTATTGCGTTGTTACTGGAGCCGACAGTTGGACAGGTCCTGTTGGCGGGGGAGGATATAACCAGGGCGAAGGGGAAGAAGCTGAAAAAGGCATATACCCGGATGCAGATGGTCTTTCAAAATCCCGTGGATAGTTTCGATCCGCGCTGTACGTTGGGCGATGGTATTGGTGAAAGTCTGATTAATCAGGGAAAAAGTTCAGGACAGGCAGCGCAGATAACCCAAAATCTGTTGGCCCTTTGCGGTTTGGGGGCAGAGTTTGCCCATCGTTATCCTCATGAGGTCAGTGGCGGTCAGTGCCAGCGGGCGGCTATCGCCCGGGCGCTGGCCATAGAGCCGGACCTGGTCATTCTGGATGAAGCTACTTCAGCTTTGGATGTGACCGTGCAGGCTGAAATTTTGGATCTGCTGAACCGTCTGCAGGAGGATCGGGGGATTGCTTATCTCTTTATCTGTCACGATATTGCGCTGGTCCAGGATTTCTGTGACCGGGTTATTGTCATGCACGAAGGACGGATTGTGGAGGAGGGAATACCGGATGATGTGATTCAGCGTCCGCAGCAGGCTTATACCAGGAGGCTGATTGACAGCGTCCTTTAAGATTATGTGTGTTCAAGAGAAAGGAGTTTTAGACAGATGAAATGGAAGAAAATGTTGGCCATGGCTTTGGGCGTCTGCCTGAGTGCCGGTATATTGGCAGGCTGTGGCAGCAACTCAGCAGGACAGGGAAATGGGGGGAAGGTGCTCACGATAGGGGATACCACCTTCAACAGTTCCAATGAGGAACCGGATGTGAATCCGCATAATGCTTATGCGGGCTGGGCTTGTATTCGCTATGGTATTGGTGAGACCCTCATCAAATACGCCGATAATATGGAAATTCAGCCATGGTTGGCGACTAAGTGGGAAAATGTGGACGCACGCACCTGGAAATTTACGCTGCGGGATGATGTGAATTTTTCCAGTGGCCGCAAATTGGATGCTGCTGCCGTCAAGCAGTGTTTTGAGCATTTGATTGCCAACAACAAGCGGGCGGCACAGGATTTGCAGATTGACTCCATGGAGGCCCAGGGACAGGAACTCACTATTCGGACCAAGGAACCCAAGCCAGCCTTGCTGAACTATTTAGGAGATCCTTATGCCTGCATTGTGGATGTGGATGCGGGATTTGATAAAGGGCTGGCAGCTGGCACAGGTCCCTATATTGCTGTAGATATGAAGACGGATGATCATTTGACCCTCAAAAAGAACGAAAACTATTGGGGTGGCACGCCGAAGCTGGATAAGATTACCATTCGCACCATTACCGATGGCAATACCCTGGCCAATGCCCTGCAGTCCGGGGAGGTGCAGGCCGCTTATGGCATGGCCTATGAAAGTTATCCTCTGTTCCGCAATGAACAATATAATATTTCCCAGATTTCGACCTCCCGCTGCTTCTTTGGGAAGATGAACTTCGCTCCGGAATCCATCTGTGCCGATCCGGCTGTGCGGAAAGCAATTTCCATGGGCATTGATAAGGAAAACTTTGTGGATAAACTTCTGGAGGGAAATGGCTTTCCGGCTAATGGCGTATTCCCTGCTGGGCCGGCCTTTGGCGGAGATAAGGTAAAGGCGGAAAAATTTGATCCGGAAGGTGCCAAACAGGTGTTGGAAGCTGCTGGCTGGGTGGATTCTGATGGGGATGGTATCCGGGAAAAGAATGGCCGGAAACTGGTCATAAAATGGCTGACTTATCCCAGCCGGCAGGAACTGCCATTGCTGGCCGAATCTGTTCAGGCTACGTTGAAGGATATTGGTATGCAGGTGGAGGTCAACAACACGGCCGATAATAACCAGGTGGTTAAGGATTCGCAGGCCTGGGACGTTTATGCCATGGCTAATGTACAGGCACCTACTGGCGATCCGGAATATTGGTTCACGGTGTTTGCAACTTCCACAGCAACGAAAAATCAGGGGAAATACCAAAGTGCCAGACTGGACACATTAGAAAATCAGTTGAGCCGGGAATTTGATCCGGCCAAACGCGCCCAGCTGGCCCTGCAGATGCAGCAGGTGGTATTGGATGACCATGCCTTTGTCTTCTGTTCGTTCCTTAAGATGAGTATGATTTCCAAGGCCAATGTGAAAAATTATACCTCCCATGCCTGTGATTATTATCAGGTTACAGCCGATCTGGATGTAGAGTAAATTTACCCAAATTCAGGGGAAATGCCCGTGCCTTAGGTGCGGCTTAGTGTAAAATATTTCTCGGTCGATTGTTTGCAATAGAAAAGGAAACCCTGTATCATGGTGTATGCACTAAAAACACAAGAAACAGGATTCCCATGAACAATACTTTAACAGAAATAATCAATATAGTAAAGACCGC
>NZ_JAILPX010000089.1 GCF_024699275.1 Selenomonas sp. | reverse complement strand
TGGAATTTTTCTGGCCATGATGTGGCCTCCCTTCTGTAAAATCCGGAGCACTATTGCTCCTAATATTATTTTACAGAAGATTTCACAAGGTGGCGCTGAAATATGGATTGATGGCGCTCATTCGTGAATTGCCCTTGTGGTACTGAAGTGTGGACAGGTGGCGCTCAACGGTAGATTAGTGGTGCTGATGCGGTGGAATATTCAACATGGCATCCTGTTCATTATCTGCGGTAAATTCGTGGCGGCCTTTCGGATCTTTATGGTATTTGCTGAAAAACTCCACAATCTTAAAGCCGCAGCAATTCACGTAGAAGTGGATGTTGCGGGTTTCAAAATAGGGGGTGCAGGTTTCCCATTCCTTGATTTCCGGATGCTGGTTTTCCAGAGCGAACCAGGCAGCGGTGCCAATTCCCCGGCTGTGTACCTCCGGTGCGGTGAACAGCAGTTCCAGATCACCTTTGGCTGCGGTGACGGTGATAACGGCACCGCCAACCCGTTTTCCGTTGTAGACAATCCAATAGGCAATGCCCCGGTGGATGGAATCCAGGATGGTCTCCCGGGCGATGATTTCCTCTTCCTCTTCAAAGGTTTGGTCGCGGACGCCGAATTCTTCCAGGGCGCCATAGTTGAAGGCCCGCTGATTTTCCCGAATGAATTGCTCCTGGTCCTTTTCCTCCAGGCGCACTAAGCTTAGTTCTTCCGCTGTGATACGGTTCATGTTTATTCTCCTGTTCGTTCTTCCTTATGTTTTGGTTGACATTTCTTTCAGAGGGAAGTATACTCTATTTACTGACCTAAGTCAATAAGGAGATAATCATCGTGAGAGTACGCAAGAATCCGGCGGAGCGCCGGCAGGAATTTATGGATCGGGCCATGGAATTATTCTGCAGCAAGGGGTACGAGCAGACCATGGTTCAGGATATCTGCAAGGCTGTGGGGGTGGCCAAGGGAACCTTCTTTTATTATTTCCCCGCCAAGGAGGATGTGCTTAAGGCAATCTTAGGCCAATGGATCAAAGAGTTCGAGGGGGATTTTTTGCAGCGGGCAAAGGGACGAACTGCTGTTCAGAAACTGCGGCTGTTCTTGCATATGTCTGCTCAGGAAGCCATCATTGAACCTTTGGTGGATAAGCTGATGGAGGAGCGGCAGTGGGAACTTGTCCGCAATCTCTGGCAGATGGTTCTGGAGCAGAGCTTCAATCCCCTGCTGCTGCAGATTTTTACCCAGGGGAACCAGGAGGGGACGATGCAGGTAGAACACGAAAGGGAATGTCTGGACTTTTTCTGGGGCATTATGGATGCCGCCTGGCCCATGGAGCAGCAGGCGGCTATTGAAGACGCCAGCATAGACATTCGCGAGGCAATGGCTGCAGGGCTCATTGAGAAGCTTCTGGGGATGCCGGCGGGCAGTTTGGCCTATTTTGAAGATACGGTTTAAGGCCGTATTTTCTTTTGTATAGATTACTGACCCGAGTCACTAAAGGAGAAAACGATGGAAAAGAAACATACACGGAGAATCATGCTGGGGCTGCTGGCGCTCATCATCGGCGTTATGGGCTGGCGCTGGGTGGAGGCAGAAAATCCCCAGGAAGAACAACAGCTTCAGGCGGTGGCGGTTTCCACAGCGGTGGTGAAATCCATGGAAAAGCCGGCAGTCATGCCGCTATCCGGTACGGTGGAGGGCTTGACCTCATCCATTATCAGCAGCCGTTTTTCCGGTCAGGTAACCAATGTGCTGGTGGAGGATGGCCAGCAGGTGGAAAAGGGACAGCCCCTCTTTGTCCTGGATGATGTGGAATTGCGCAATTCCCTGCGGGTGGCGCAGAATAATGTCAACCAGACGAAGGCGAAGTACGACAACAACCGGGATGAGTTTCAGCGCAGCAAGACGCTGTTTTCCCAAGGGGCCTATTCGCAGCAGCAGTTGGAAATGGCCCGTACTAAGATGCTGGCCAGTCAGGCGGAATACGATTCTGCCCGGGCAAGTATGGCCAGTGCCCAGAAACAGGTGGCCGAAGCCACCGTGGTCAGCCCTGCAAAGGGGGTGATTGCCCATAAGAATTTAACCAATGGGCAAAATGTTTCGGCGGGCAGTCAGCTCATGACCGTTGAACAGCTGGATAGCGTGCATGTGGTCATCAATGTGGAACAACGGGATATGGCCTTTCTTAAAATGGGCGACCGGGTGGAAATCGCGTTGGACACCTATCCGGATGAGAAATTTGTGGGAAATGTTCACGTAATCAGTCCTGTGGCTGGCAAGGAAAGCCGCATGTTCCGGGTGAAGATAAAGGTGGATAATCCCGATTTCCTGCTCCGGCCGGGGATGTTTGTGCAGGTACAGCTGAATCTGGGGCAGCCCAAGCAGGTATTGGCCGTACCCCAGCAGGCTTTGCTGGGACAGAAGGGCCTGCAGTATCTATTCACGCTGGAAGAGGGCAAGGCTCGAAGAATCCGGGTGGAAGCAGGCGATATTCTTGGGGATTATGTGGAAATCACCCAGGGGGCTACGGAGGGCATGATTGTCCTGCTGGATAATCTGGATAAGCTCAAGGATGGCGATTTGGTACAGACAGGAGAGGAATAAATGAGTTTACCGGAAATCAGCATCAAGCGGCCGGTGTTTGCCACGGTGGTCCTGGCCGCTTTGATTCTCATGGGCATCGTGAACTATGGCAGGATGAATGTGGATGAGATGCCGGATACGAGTTTTCCCTATGTGTCGGTGAGCATCCCCTATGAAGGGGCGCAGCCGGACCAGGTGGAAACCCAGGTCACCCGGAAGGTGGAAGAGGCCGTGGGGGAGGCCCGCGGTGTCAAGCATATCGAATCCATTTCCCGGGAAGGGGAGTCTGAGGTCAATGTGGAGTTTAACTTTGGCGTTGACCCCACAGCGGCTGCCCAGGAGGTGCGGGATAAGGTCAGTGCAATCCGGGGGGAACTGCCGGACAGCGTCAAAGAACCGGTTATTTCCCGCTTCGATATGAATGCCCAGCCGGTGGTTTCCGTTGCCATTACCTCGGATTCCGTCAGTATGCGGGAGATGAGTATCTTCGTGAAGGATGTGCTAAAACCCCGGCTGCAGAAAATAAGCGGCGTGGGGCAGCTTTCCATCAGCGGAACGCTGGAGCGGGAAATCCAGCTGCAACTGGACCAGGAAAAGCTTAATACCTTTGGCCTGTCGGTGGCAGAGGTGGGGGCGCAGCTGAAGGAAGTGAATCAGGATGTGCCGGCAGGAAAACTGGAAAACCGGGACAGTCAGCTGATGGTGCGCACAGCGGGGAATTTCCGCAAGGTTCAGCAATTTGATGAGGTGGTGGTGGCCAATCGCAGCAATATGCCGATTTACTTTTGGCAGGTTGGCACCGTCCATGATACCGTCAAGGAAAGCACCTCCTCCGCGCGTTTTGATGGCAAGCCGGCCATCGCCATTTCCATTGGCAAACAGTCCGGCGGCAATGCGGTAAAAGTGGCCACGGCTGTAAAACAGGAATTGGCGCAGCTGCAGGCAGAACTGCCGGTGGGCATGGAAATGCAGCTGGTTAAGGATGATGCCCAGCGGGTCGCCGAGTCCATCCACGAGGTTTGGTTTGATTTGATCGTCGGCAGTCTCTTTGCTGTACTCATTGTCTTCTGGTTCTTAGGGGATTGGCGCAGTACGGTAATCAGTGCTCTGGCGATTCCGGCCTCCATCGCTTCTACCTTCCTGTTCATGAAGCTGGCGGGCTTTTCCATTAACAGCATGTCGCTTTTGGGCCTTTCCCTGTCGGTGGGGCTCTTGATTGACGATGCCATTGTGGTGGTTGAAAATATCATCCGTCATCGGAATATGGGCAAGGATGCCAAGCAGGCCGCCAAAGATGGGACAAAGGAAATTGCCCTGGCGGTTATGGCCACCACCTTCACGGTGGCTGCCGTATTCCTGCCGGTGGGATTCATGTCGGGCATTGATGGCCAGATGTTTAAGGAGTTTGGCCTGTCCATTGCCTTTGCGGTGCTGGTTTCCCTGTTTGTTTCCTTCACCCTGACTCCAATGATGGCGGCCCTCTATCTGCCGGTGGGGAAGCCATCCATGCCGTCCTGCCTGCAAAAGGCGTGGCAGAAGTGGCAGCGGGGCTTTTCTGTCCTTACGGATTGGTATGGGAAAACGCTGCGCATTCTGCTTTATGGTTATCGGTGCCGGGTGCTGGGCGGAGCTTTGGCTTTATTTTTGCTGAGTCTGACCTTGTTGCCGCTATTGGGGTCGACCTTTATGCCCACTACGGACCAGGCACAATTTACGGTTAAGGTTCAGGCGCCTGCCAACAGCACCGTGGAATTTATGGATAAGCAGTCAGCCGAACTTACGGCGGTGCTGCAGAAGGTGCCTGAGGTTCGTCATGTTTATGCCACCACGGCTAAGCGGGAACACAATATCTTTGTACAGCTGGCGCCGAAAAAGGAACGCCAGCGCAGCCAGCAGAAAATCATTGGCGAGGTACGCCAGTGCTTTAATGCCCTGCCGGGGATTCGGGCGGATTTTCTTCAGGGCGAGGATAAACCCATTGCCATATCCATTACCGGTCCATCCCTGGCGGAACTGACCAAGCTGTCTGAGCAGGTATGGCGGGAGCTGGAACAGGTACCGGGGGTTACGGATATCGCGTCCACCTATCATGGGGGCCTGCCTAATCTCAATTTACAGGTCAAGGAGGAGCGGGCAAGTGATCTGGCGATTTCCTCCCAGTCAATCGGCACCACAATGCAGACCCTCTTAAGCGGTGCAAAAGTCGGCAACTTTGGTGATGGAGATGAACGTATCGATATTCGGATGAAGCTGTCTGCGGAGGGCAGAACCCGGGCGGATATGCTGCGGCAGGTCTATGTGCCCAGCTCCCGTCAGGCGGAGGGCCATCCTATGCTGGTGCCTCTTTCCCAGGTGGCCAGCTGGCAGTATACCACCAGTGCCAGCGACATCCGCCGCTACGACCGCCAGCGGGAAATCCGTCTGACGGCCAATGTGGAGGGGACCTCCATGGGAGAGGCCAATGAGGCCTTCTTTGCCCGGCTGGAAAATATGCAGGTACCGGTTAATTACAAGGTGGGACAGGCAGGAGCCAGCAACGATATGGATGACTCCTTTGGCAACATGGCCATGGCCTTAGCCATGGCGGTGGCCTTTATCTTCATGATTCTGGCGGCGCAGTTTGAAAGCTACAGCGAACCCTTTGCCATCATGTTTTCCCTGCCTTTGGCCATGATTGGCGCTTTGGCGGGGCTGTTCCTGGCGGGGAGTGAAATCAGCCTGGTGTCCCTTATCGGCATCATGATGCTGATGGGACTGGTGACGAAGAATGCCATCCTGCTGATTGATTTTGCCAAACGCCGCATCCGGGAAGGCGTTCCCTGTAAGGAGGCCTTGGTCGAAGCCGGCTGCATTCGGCTGCGTCCCATTCTCATGACCAGTACAGCCATGATTTTCGGCATGGTGCCCATTGCCTTGGGCATCGGGCCGGGAGCTGAGGCTCGGGCACCCATGGCCCATGCCATTATCGGCGGTGTTCTGACGTCCACGGTGTTGACGCTGGTAATTATTCCAATGATTTATGATTTGCTGCATCAGTATAAAAACAAATCGGTGTAAAAGATCATTTTACCCTGTTCATGAGATGATCGAAGTGATTTATTGGGGAGAATCCCTAAAGGGAATAATTTAAAAGCCATTGTGCTGGGAAAGGAATTTTTTGTCAGGGCTAGAATATATATCAGTGGAATTTGCAAAATTCAGGTGTAGAAAGGAAGATACATATGACTTTGCGGGAAAAAGTCCTTATTCCCCTGGTGATGGGGGCATTATGTTTTGCTCCTCTTGGCACTGAAGCCTGTACCACTACGATTGTAACAAAAGGGGCTTCGGCTGATGGCAGTGTTCTGGTCAGTCATTCCAATGATTCCTATTCCAGTGATCCCAATATCGTCTATGTGCCTGCTAAAGACCACAAGAAGGGGGAGATGCGGGCGGTTTATCCCGCGGCCATTGCCTGGGATGAAATGCCCGAGTATGCTTGCTATAACAGTCCCCGGCTGGTGGCGCCGGAAAGGGCGGCAGGCTATGCGTATCCCGGTAAGGAAAAGACAAAGCCCTTGGGGCAGATTCCCGAAGCATCCCATACCTATGCCTATATTGATAGTGATTACGGGGTCATGAATGAACATGGTCTCATGCTGGGGGAATGTACGAATAATTCTGCTCATCTGGAATATGGCAAGCCGGGAGAAGGCCGGGGCATCTTCTATGCGTCAGAACTTGGGCGGGTAGCTTTGGAACGCTGCCGCACAGCCCGGGAGGCCATTCATCTTATGGGAAAAATGATTGATGAATATGGCCTTTGGGGGACAGGGGAGACTTTGCTGGTGGCCGATAAGGATGAGGGCTGGGTGCTGGAAATGCAGCCCACGCCATCGGGCAAGGGCGGTTTCTGGATTGCTCAAAAGGTGCCGGACGGAGAATTCTTTGTGGCGGCCAATCAGTTCCGCATCCGGGCTATTCGTCCCGGCAGCGACGACCAGATTTTCAATCCCAGCTTACCGGAGCGTTTGCAGGAAGCTGGTTGGGCGGCTTATGACAAACAGGGAAACATGGACTGGGTGCGCTCCATGCAGGCCGTGGAGGATTTCCATCCTTACTTTGCCCTGCGCCGTGTATGGCGGGCTCTTTCCCTGGCAGCTCCCTCAGCCAACCTGCCGGCTAAGGTGGAGAATTGGGATACGGAGAGTTATCCCTTCTCCATTCGTCCGGATAAACCCTTGACTGTGCAGGATATTATGAATCTGCATCGGGACTATTATGAAGGAACGGAGTTTGACCGCAGCAAGGGCGAAAAGGCAGGCTTCTTTGCCTCCCCATACCGTCATGCGGGTAAGCCTAAATGGGATCGCTCCATCTCTGCTGCCAATATTGCCTATACTTGGATAACCCAGACCCGGTCGGATCTGCCTTGTCCAATCTTTTGGCTGGCTATGAATGCTCCTGCCGAAAGCGTCTATCTTCCTCTGGCCGTAGCTCCTTTGCCAGAGGCCTATAGCGGCAATGACCGCAAGGTCTTTGATGGGGAAAAGGCCTGGTGGATTTCCGGCCAGGTGACAACCCTTACCCGTGGCTATTACAGTGCCTTGGCACCTCAGGTGCGGGAAGCTGCCAGCCGGGAAGAGCTGCAGGGGTTGAACCTGGTAAATGGATCTTCTGGCATGAGCGGTAAAGAATTTGCCAAGGCCTTGCAGGCTAATGCAGTTCGTGCTTTGGCGGACTGGCAGAAGCTGTATGGCAAGCTTTTAAGCAACAGCGATTGCGGTCATCTTATCCAATACGATAAATCCTATCAGCCTAAGGATGATAATGTGACCAAGTACTAGGCGTATATCGATATTTAAATACGCTGGGGATGCTTAAAGAGAATTCCTAGCGTATTATGATTGAATAAAAGGGGACAAATCATGGAACAATCATTTTCTATTCCCATTTCTCGTCGTGACTTTATGAAAATGGCAGGCATGGCTGCTGTGGGGGTGCTGGCAGAAAATACCCTTGGCGGACCGGATACTGTGCAGGCTGCGGCTCGTAAGGCAGGTACCATGACCTATGCGGGCAAGGAAATACCGGTGCTGTTTTCTGTGGATGTATGTGTGGCCGGCGGCGGACCTTCGGGAACTGCCGCAGCTGTCATGGCTGCCCGGAAAGGGGTCAAAACCGTATTGGTTGAGCGGGGAGTGGCCTTGGGGGGCCTGGCTGTGCTGGGCTGTGTCTATCCTTTTATGGACACCCATGCTCCCGACAGCGATACGCCCTATGTGGATGAAGTCAAACAGCGCCTGCGCAAGCATGGCATTGAACCTTTTGATGGGGTGACCCGGCAGACCTGGCATAATCCTGAGACACTGACCCTCATTTATGATGAGATGTGCGCTGAAGCAGGAGTTGATGTGCTCTTCCAGACGGTGGTGGTGGATACGGTGGTGGAGAACCGCCAGCTTACCGCCTGCATTGTCCAGACCATTGCCGGACTGGCAGCGATCAAAGCGAAAACCTTTATCGACAGCACCGGGGATGCTTTCCTTGCGCGTTCTGCCGGTGTTCCCTATGAACGGGGCTACGAAAAGACCGGGAACAATCAGCCTCTATCCTTCCGTTTTGAGATGGGCGGCATTGATATAGACCGGCTTTATCAGCATGTGGCGGTTGAACTTAAGGAGGACTGGTGCAAGTCCAAACCGCCTTATTTTGAGATAGCGGAAGCCATGCACCGCAAGCAGCGGTACAAGCTGGAAGATTTGATGGCTAAAGGTGTGGAATCCGGGGAAATTACCCAGGAAGAAGCGGAGTACATGCAGGCCTATACGATTATCGGCAAGAATGGCGTCATGAGCATGAATTGCCCGGAAATTCCCGTGAAGTTCTCGGCAACAGATCCTGTTTCCTACAGTAAAGCGGTGACCTATGGCCGTCGGATGATGCATAACATTGCGGCCTATCTCATTCGCCATCTGCCCGGTTTTGAACATGCGTTCATCAGCCGGGAGGCGGCTATGCTGGGGGCCAGGGAGTCATGGCGGATTCGTGGCAGGCACTATCTGGTGGAGGATGATTACCATAACCAGAGCCGCTATGCCGATGCGGTCTGCCGTACGGCCTGGTTCATCGATGCCCATGGAGAAAAGGTTTCGGAAAAATTGCCTAAAGGCGGCTTTTATGAGATTCCCTATGGTTCTTTGGTGGCCGAGGAAATCGAAAACCTCATTGTGGCAGGGCGCTGTATCAGTGCCAGCTTCATCCTGCAGGCCTCGATGCGCATTCAGCCAACCTGTATGAGCATCGGTGAAGCGGCAGGTATTGCAGCAGCCTGGGGATTGAAAAAGGGTATTGCTGCCAATGAAATTGCCTGGAGTCAAATTCCTGCAGCAGAGCGCAGCTATGTCAGCCAGTGAGTGGATATTAGAGTCTCGTTTAAGGCAGGATAAAGGTACTGTAGATTGCAGGTTGTCGAGGTTCTTGCGTGCTTCCTTACTTGCCCCTGACTGCGTATGAACAAAATACCATTGGTATGTATTCTGCAGCAGTCCTTTTTCATGTACAAAAAATAATCCCGGGGCTTGAATACCTCGGGATTAGATGTAGAATTTACCTTTGTTTTATTCCGATAAGAAAAATAACATAAGAAAAAATCCTGCTGCAGATTGGCGGCAGGATTTTTGGGGGGAAGCCTTACCCGGTTGGGTTGTGGGCTTAAACTGTACGCATGCCACGAAGAGAGACGAAATTCCGTTTAAGAAACGTCACCAATCTCATGACCTAGTTATTATAACAAGTATTAATGATAAAAACAATAAAAAAATATGTCCACGGAAATGCTTATTTACGGGGATTATATTTTTTTTTCGAAAAGTTTTGTAATAGTTCTTTATCATAATCGTATATATCAAGAGAAATAGTCAGTAAGGACTACCGAGTGGTTTTGTTCTGCTGTCTGGGGGGTTGATTGCTATGATGAAGGACGAGGCTGCCGGGATAGAGAGCGGGTGCGGTCAGCAGTGAGATTGCGCGTGTTTTTTAGCAGAAATTCTTATTATTTGGCAGGATTTTGGCTAAATGGCAAGAAAACAAACAGGATATGCTTTTGGCAGTAAGATACGATGTAAAGGAGGACAAAGTATGCGAAAGCCAGATGGAAGTATCAAGACTTTATTTATTGCCTGTATTATTGTAATCACGGGCGTTCTGCTGTCGATTCAGACCTTTATCAATGTGTCTCAATTCCAAGAGGGAATGGAAGATCAGGTCAAGAACAGTCTGCAGCAGCAGGCCACCAGTATTTCCGGGAAATTGGATCAGCGGATTATGCAGGTGGAGCAGAAAGCGTTGGGGCTGGGGATGGCTGCCAGCCAGGCGAAATCCTATGATCTGGATGTGCTCTATGGCCTGTCCAAGGGGTATATCAATTCCGATAAACTGGTTCTGGGCAGTGGTTACTGGTTTGCCCCCAATGCTTATCAGGAGGGGCAGGATTACTTCGGTCCTTATCTGATCCGTGAGGGCAGTGATGTCAAGCTGACTATGGATTACAGCGATACCAGCAAGGGCTATGATTATCAGAAGGAAAAATACTACGTCGATGCCATGGGCGCACCGGGAAAGGTGTTCTTTACGGGCCCCTTCAATGATTCTCTTTCCAAGCTCAATATGATGACCCTCAGCACGACTTTTTCCAAGAATGGGCAGGCTGCCGGTGTCATCACCATCACCATGGGCATTGATGAATTGGAGAAATACGTTGAGGAAATCAAGGTAGGGAAGACTGGTTATGCTTTCCTGGTCACCAGTGATGGCTACTATCTGGCCAACAAGGATGACAGCAAGAACATGAAGGTCAAGATTACCGAAGAGGCCAATGGAGAATTGGCTGCCATTGGTCAGCAGGCCGTCAAGGCCACGGAGGTGACCATGGTGGAAACCAGTGCCTTCGGTGAAGACAGCTACGTGATGATTGCGCCGCTTTGTATCGATAACATGAAGATTGTGCTGGTGGCTCCGGAAGCCGACTACACGGGCCCCATCACTCAGGCCAAATACATCAGCATCATCATGGCACTGGTGGTCATGGTGGTTCTCTGTCTGGTGCTCATCACGGTGTTCAATCGCCGGGTTGGCAGCCCCATCAGTCATTTGATGACGGAAGCAGGCAAGATTGCCGATGGGGATTTGCGGGGTAAGGTACAGATTACAGCCAATGATGAAATGGGGGCTTTGGGTGGTTCCCTGATCAATATGATTGACAATCTGCGGAAGGTTATCGGCAGTGTCAACGATATGTCCCAGCAGGTGGCTGCCGCCAGTGAAGAACTCACGGCTTGTGCAGACCAGTCGTCCCAGGCGTCCCATATGGTCGCTGACAGCGTGGTCAAGATTGCCGAGGGGGCAAGTGAACAGGCCATTGAGGCCGGCAACATTCAGGCCACGGCAGAGGATGTTACCCAGCATGCTCAGAATATCGTCAAGGATACCCATGCGGTCCTGCAGAACGCGGTGGAGGCGAAGAACAAGATTTCTGGTGGACGGCAGTCCATTCAGGAGGCTGTAGCCCAGATGAACAACATCACGGCCAGCACCGACAGCATTCAGAACTCCATCAAGAAGCTGAATACCAGTTCCCAGCAGATTGCCGATATCGTGGAAATGATTACGGGCATTGCGGAACAGACCAATCTTTTGGCCTTGAATGCAGCCATTGAAGCGGCCAGAGCCGGTGAGGCTGGCCGGGGCTTTGCCGTCGTAGCCGATGAGGTTCGGAAACTGGCAGAAAGCTCCAATCAGTCCTCGCAGCAGATTGCCCAGCTGGTACAGGGCAACCTGCAGGATATGAAGATGGCGGTAGAGGCCAGCGCCAGCGGTGCCCACAGTGTCCAGGAAGGCATTGAAACCGTGCAGTCGGCAGATCATGCGTTCCAGGATATTGTCCGGGTCATTGATGAATTGACGGAGCAGATTCAGCGCATTGCCAAGGGCATTGAGACCATGGCTCAGGAAAATGAGAAGATGCTGAATGCCAGCGTCAGCATTGCCCAGACCAGCGGGAAGAATTCGGATGAGGCTCAGTCTGTATCGGCAGCCGGTGAGGAACAGAGTGCTTCCATGCACGAGATTTCCGATGCAGCCAGAAGCCTGGCAGAGCTCGCCACCAATCTGCAGACGGAAATGCAGCGATTCAAATTGTAAGCGGTTAAATCATTATTCACAGTTTGTGCAGGAGGAACCGTTATGAAGATGGTTCCTCCTGTTTTTTATTGCGCGCAGGCGCTTGTCGCAAAGTTTTTGCCTGTGAAGCAGGATTGTAAAAACGAAATAGCGAATTAAGAATTCGTGATGTAATTTATGTTAGGGAAGAGGGTTTTATTTATGGGACTTAAGCAAAAGTTTCTGGCGCTGACAGGGGTCATGGGAATCCTATTGGCATTGGTATCCATCATTGGCTATTACATGGCCAGTCGTGATTTACAGGCAAGTGTGGACAGTGACCTGCGGGCAAATGTTGCCACCAGCGTGGCGGATATGGAGGGCTGGCTCAAGGAGAAACGATCTTCTGTTGAGCATACGGCCAATCTGATGACCGCCTACAATGGGGATAAGTCGATTATGCAGACCAATGCGTCGCTGCAGTCGGCTTCCACGGATAAAGATATCATGGGCATTACCCTGGGGATGGAGGATAAGTATTTTGCCTCCTCCACTGGCGGTGACCAGACGGGGAAGAAGGACCCGACACAGCGCCCCTGGTACCAGCAGGCCAAGAACGGGGATAAGGTGGATTTCACCGAAGCCTATGTGGATTCCATCACCAATAAGCTGATCATTTCTGCAGTGGCACCGGTCAAGGCCGATGGTCAGTTCGTTGGTGCTGTCTGCAATGACATCACGTTGGATGCGCTGCAGGCCCAGGTGGACAAGATGAAGTATCATGGCGAGGGCGCCGGCATCATCATGGAGAAGAACGGGAATATCCTGGCCACCTCCGGTGCCGGGAAACCCATGCAGAATTTTGCAGAGATTGATGGTTTAGGCAAGCATTTCCCGGAGATGCAGAGCAAGGATTCCGGCTATTACGAAGTAACGACGGATGGGGTAGATAAGGTCTTTGCCTATGCAACGGTTCCTTCCACGGGCTGGATTATCGGCATGTCGGCTCCGGCAGACTTTGTATTTGCTTCGCTGAAACATCTGAAGATTGTCTTTGGTCTGTTGACCCTGGCCGGCCTGTTGCTTACGGCGTTTATCTGCCTGAGCTTTTCCAACCGGATTACCCGTCCTATCGCTGGCCTGGAGGGCCATGCTGCCCAGCTGGCTGACGGGAACCTGCATCTGGAAGACCTGCCGGTGGAATCGGAAGATGAGATTGGTTCGCTGACCCGGGCCTTCAACAAGATGAGCGGCAACCTGCGCACGCTGATTTCCAAGATGGCGGAAACTTCCGAACAGGTGGCGGCTTCTTCCGAGGAGCTTACCGCCAATGCCCATCAATCGGCAGATGCTTCGGTGCACGTGGCAGAAACCGTGGGCGAAGTATCCATTCATATGAGTGAGCAGCTGGAAAATATCGATAACGCCAAGAAGAACGTGGATACGGTATTTACGGATATCACCGCCATGGCTGGCAAGGCCAGGACCATTACGGAAACCTCCAGTCAGACGGCTGATGCGGCGGTCAAGGGTGCAACCCTCATGGAATCGGCCATCAAGCGCATGGGCAGCATCGAAGCCAGCGTTATGGCTTCGGCAGATGTGGTCAAGAAGCTGGGGGAAAACAGCCAGCAGATTGGCCAGATCGTGGAATCCATTTCGGCTATTGCGGAGCAGACGAACCTGCTGGCCCTGAATGCGGCTATTGAAGCTGCCCGGGCTGGGGAACATGGCCGCGGCTTTGCCGTTGTAGCCGATGAGGTTCGGAAGCTGGCCGAGCAGTCCCAGGAATCTGCGGAACAGATTCGTGAGCGAATCCATTCCATCCAGCAGGATACGGAAGGGGCAGTACAGTCCATGCAGGATGGCACCCAGGAAGTACAGGTGGGCGCAGATGCCATCCGCGAGGTAGGGGAACAGTTTGCTGAAATCCTCTCCATGGTCAACGGCATTAAGGCCCAGCTGGATGAAATTAATGGCTCCGTGACCACGGTGGCCAGTGGTGCCGGCGAAATCGTCAAGGCGGTGGATTCCATTGACGCCATCAGCCGCAAGACTTCGGAAAACACCCAGACTATTTCGGCGGCTACGGAAGAACAATCCGCTTCCAACGAAGAGATAGCTGCAGCTTCCCAGGCCTTGGCCAACATGGCTTCCGATATGCAGGGCGCCATCGGCAGGTTCAAATTATAAGGCCGTTATTCTGGTTTGTGGCAGGCAATAGGGCTATCTTGCGTTTTGCATTTTGCATTCCAGCCCTGGCCCATTTTTGTATAGAAAATCCCCGGTACGTTTACGTGCCGGGGACTTTTGTTTTTTAGCAGACTATTTGGATTTCCAAAAGCCTGGCGCCATTTGTATGGCGGCCAGGCTTTATTTTTTGTGGATAAACTGTGGACTACTCTGTGGAAAAACAGTGGATAGCCTGTGGATAAGGAGAAGAGCGGGACGGTTTGCCGGAATGCCTGTCTGCCGCTTTACAGTCCGTACTGCGGCGATAATAGGACCGCAGCGTGGAGCTTATACCGCGGATAATCTGGGTTGGCGGCATCCCTAAGATGAAGATAAAGACAAAGATAAATACTTTATAGTAATAGGGAGGGCCTGTTTCATTTTTTGAGCATTTCTTCAATCAGGTCTTCCACGATGGCCTGGGAAGAGGCGGGTAATTTTCGCATGCGTTCCCGAACCCGGTCCACGGCATCCTGTTTGGTTATGCCCAGCAGGTCGTCTGTGGTTACGTTGAAATAGCTGGCAAGGGTAGGAAGGTAGGTCAGGGCTGGCAGGGTTCGGCCCTGCTCCCAGTTGGAGTAGGATGCTGTGGCAATTCCCAGCATTTTGGCCATATCGCTTTGCAATACGCCCTTTTCCTCACGCAGTTCTTTGAGGCGCTTGGCAAAGGAACCGCTGATTTTGAGTTTTTGGCCTGTCGATTCTGCCTGTTTCTGTGTCAACTTGTAACACCTCCTATCGCTTTAATTATAGCACAGTTAAGCTTATAAAGCTATTAGAAACAGATTAAAAAGCGAAAAAAGCTAGACAACAAGAAAGAAGCGTGATAATATAATAGCTAAATAAGCGAATAAATACGCCTTAGCTATAAAGAATAAGCTAATATAAGGCGCGTACCGACAAAATAAGTCTAAGCGGGAATCGCTTGCGCAAGGCCATCGGCAGGTGGAGGCTGCCGTATCTATGGCTGGAAGGGAACCTTTGGACGAGATGGATTTGTCTGATGGAGTAAGATAGATGTTCTGCATGAGCGTATCTTGTCGGCGCTTAAAGCGTAATCCTGTCTTTGGAAAGGTGTGTGATTTAAGGTGGAGGAGCAGAAAATCATGCTGACGGTCAGGGAGTTTGCCCGGGTATCGGGGCTGGGGGAATGCTGCATCCGCAGTCTGGTCCGGGTGACGGGCTTTCCGGCAGTGAAGAACGGCCGCAAGTATATGATTCACCGGCAGGCGGCCGATAGGTGGCTGGCGGAACAGGCAACAGGTGCCGGCTCTTGCCGGACGCTGGTGTAATGGATGCATTGGGCGGCTGGCTCAGCGAAATCCGCTACTTTTATATGCGGCAGGTTTCGGTGCCCTTGTCCCCCCATGGTCAGGCCCTCTGGCACTGGCTGATGTGGCGGGCCAATACGGTATTCTGGCAGTTTCCCCTGCGGCTTTCGATGGCGGAGATTGCCGGGGGAACGAAGATGAGCGAGTCCATGGTGAAGCGGGCCCGGGGCGAACTGGTGCAGGGGGGCTTTCTGCTCCATGAGGCCTTTGGCGGCAATAAGCCGGCAGGTTACTGGCTGCTATCCTGCATCAAGCCGGGGGAAGTGATTGCTCCCCGGGCAAAGGGAACAACGGCTGCGTCAGGTCTGGCCAGCGGAAAGCTGCTGGCAATGAGGAGGTGAAAGAAAATACAGGGTAAACATCATGTGTGAAAAGGGGATTATATCATGTCCATATTGCAAGATATCTCCGGACTTACGGGGAGTGATGAAACCGAATGTTTTATCCTGCTGTGTATGCAAAACTGCGGAACGCTCTTTTCCTTGGAGGAGCAGGACGCAGCCGGGGAGCATGGTTGCCTTGCGTACGCAGCACCGATAGAGATGGAGGGGGATTCCAATGGAAAAGCAGACAGGTAAGGGGAGTGGTACAGGCAGACTGCTGGAGGTGCGGTTCAACAACCTGCAGCTGCTGTATATCGATGAGGCTTTGGGGCGGGTGGAATCGCCGGGGCTGATGCGGGAAAGCTGGTATCGTCTGGGCATGGACCACGTTCGGGAACGGGCGGCAGGGAAGTCCGTTATCCTGACCTTTCCCACCCGTCTGGGGAATTTTCCCGGGGAGGGCGCAGTGCCAGATTGCCGGGGGGAATGGCTGCCGGTGATGATCCGGGCCCTGCAGCAAAGCAGTGTGAGTCCGCTGCTGGCGGAGGTGCTGATTGCTGTCTATGAGGCCATTGCCTGGGGCTATGGGGAAGAACTCATGGAATTGGACGGGTTCTTTGACTTGGCCACCATTGCCGGCAAGAAACGGCTGCTGGCCCGGCGGGAGGCCATGGAACGCATGCATAGGCTGGCGGGCAGCAGGCCTATGCATGGGAAGATTGCGGAGGAGGTTCATTATGGCGATTAAACTGACGGCAAAGGCAGAAAAACTCTATGCGAGTATTCGGGCAAAGGGCGGTGGTACCTTAAGTGAGTGGTGGCTGCGGGATAAGACCGGACTTTCCCATGGCTCCATTTGTGCCGCCCGCCGGGAATTGGTGGCGGCAGGGCTTATCCGGTTGGGAAAGGATGTGCGGAAAACCACTTATCAGCTGCCGCCATTTCCAGAGCAGGTGGGGCAGAAATCGGCTGGCAAAGCGAAGAGGGACAAACCGCTTCAGGAAGAAGCCTTTATGCCCCATGTCTGCGGGGATTTTGGGGACTTTGACGACTGGCTCTTGTCTCTCAACGATATGCTGGGCGATTGTGTGGATGTGCGCCCCGCGTCTAAGGAGCAGGATACCTATTGGGTGTTTGCGCCACAATACGGAGAAGAGGACAGCTATCTGGTGCGGGAAAATGATGCCGGCGGCATTACGGTGGAATAGGAGGCGGCTTCATGAAGGTCTTTCTCAATCCCGGCCATGCGGCAGGCGGAAATCCTGACCCAGGGGCCGTCAATGAAAGCGAGCATTTGCGGGAATGCGATATCGCCTTGACGGTGGGCAGTCTGGCAGGAAGCTTCCTTGAAGAGGCCGGCTGCCGGGTAAAGCTGTTGCAGAGCCATAACCTGTCTACGGAATCGCCGGCCTATCCCAGCGTCACCGGGGAAGCCAATCGCTGGCTGGCCGATGTCTTTGTCAGCATCCATGTCAATGCCGGCGGAGGGCGCGGTGCGGAAACCTATTGCTTTTGGCAATACGGCGCCGGCGGCCGATTAGCCCGCTGCATTCAGCGGCAGCTGATTTCTTCCCTGCAGGTCTTCGATGGCGGCTATTTGGACCGGGGCGTCAAGGAGGGGAAGAACCTCTGCGTCCTGCGGCGAACCTATATGCCGGCGGTACTGGTGGAGTTGGGGTTCATCGACAGCCGGGATGTCCTGCTCCTCAGGCGCCATCAGGAGGATATGGCAAGAGCTTTGGTCCGGGGAATCACCGATTATGGACAGGGGTTATAAAAAATCGAAAAAAAGTCTTGTGGCTGACGGGTCAAGGGGCTAAGATAAGGATTGTAAGGAGCCGGACACATAAGCTCCGGGCATTCACAATTGCATCGAATCATCATTTGCGGAAATGACGAAAGCTTGGTTATCTAGCGTCCTCTGGGCGTATAGATATATTTGGGTTGTCATACCGCAGCAGGCCGCCGGATGACAATCCAGCGGCCTTTTCGTGCAGAAAATGTGATTATGGACAAGGAGGAATGAACATGCGCAGCAAGAAAGCGACGACACTCAAGATCACCCGTATTCTGGGCAGTGACAGCACGGGCAAGGATACCTTCGGGTATCTGAATTTTGCCCATGTCAATCCGGAGATTGCCGATGATGACCTGATGTCCATTGGCACCAAGCTGGGCAATCTGCAGTCATTGCCGGTGGATGCCATTGGCCGGGTTGATTCGTGTCAGTTGATGCAGGAACACTAAGGAGGCGTGAACGATGAAGGCAACACTCGTGATGAAATTCAAGCTGGAAAACGGCAAGAGCAGCACCATTTCCATTACCAGTCCCAAGGAGGACCTGACGGGGGCAGAGGTTACGGCGGCAGCCAACGAGATGGTGACCAAGCAGGCCTTTATGGTGGGGGGGAGCCCTCTGGCGGCGCTGGAGCAGGCCTTTATCCGCACCGTGGAGGAAACGGAGTTACCGTAAAATAAGGTCAGGATTTAGCAGGGGATGGTGAATCTTGACCTGAACATCTTCATACCCTTTGTGGGCCAGTCCTCACTGCGTTCGGACAATCGTTCCAAGGCGAAAAGCATCACCACCCCCGCTCGCCCATTACCACGCATGAACAGAATACCATCAGCAGGAACTCCCCGACAAACTGCAAGTTCACCGTTCCTTTTCGTTAGGAGGATGTGGCCATGGAACAAACGCTGCTCACCGCTGTTTCTGCGGTGGGGTTCCCCATTGTGGTGACCTTCTATCTGTTGACCAGTTTTCAAAAGTCCATGGATAAATTCACCGATAAGCTGGGGGAACTGATTCAGGAGCTAAGGCGATTGGAAAAGTAAAGACAGGGTGTATACCGGGCGGAAAGCAAGTATGAAGAGCTGTACTTACTTCCCGCCCGCTTTTGCTTGGGAGAAGAAATTTGTGGGGCAAGCATTTTTTTGTCTTTGCAGGAATTTGCTGATTTTTTGTAGAATAAAAAGTTATTATTCAATCTGTGTAATTTATGGTTGTTCGATAAAGGAGGGATATTATGTGGGCAATGGCTTTTTATTTGCTCCTTAGCCGCTGTGTATTTTTTTTGCAAGACGCTGTCCGCGGGGGGGGGGCAAAAGTGTTTGTTGCGCAAGCTGCTATAAACAAATAAATGAAAATATTAAACAGGATATCCCAGAGGGCTGTTGGGAAGTATCTCTAATGCATACGACTCCTGCGCGGTGGTTTCCTTCGGCAGGCGGATAAGGAAAACTTAGCTGCTGAGGGCTTGTTCACTTAGGAGGGGGGGATACTTCATGGATTTGCATGTCCAGTCCAGTATTATTCTATCCGTATTCAGTACAGCTGCAGGGTCGGGGAAGACGCTGACGGCTATCAATATTGCTGCGGAAATGGCTCAACAGGGATATTCGGTCTGCCTTTTGGATCTCGACCTGCAATTTGGCGATGTGGCCAATTATTTAGGTGTGCCGAAGGATATCACCATGGCGGATGCCCAGCAGGAATTGCAGAATCATCCGAGGGACTTTTCGATTTACCGGTATCTGCTTACGTATCGTCAGCAGAATGTGCATTTTTCCGTGCTGTTGCCGCCCGTTCAGCTGGAAGATGCTTATCGTATGGATGTGTCGGCGCTGGAGCAGATGGTCCAATGTCTGGATGGCTTTGACTTCATCATCATGGACCTTACGCCGGTGCTGAATATCCTGAATATGGTCATGCTGGATCTGAAGTACCATCATCATCTATATAGGAGTGGTGGATACCCTGCCGGCCATCAAGAATTATAAGATGGGCTATGATACCCTGCGGCGGTTTAATTACGATAAGAGCAAGATTAAATTGGTGGAAAACTGTGCCAGCAGGGAGAAGGTGGTGCCCAGCAGGAATGTTGAGCGAATCTTGGATGAGCCTTTTTGTTCTCAACTGCCTTATGATGAAGGAGCGGTACAGGCCTCAATCCAACAGAAGTGTCCTGCCGTCCTGCTGCCGGGGAATTATCCGCTGAAAAGAGGATTTCTTCAGCTGGCAAAGCTCTATTCCCAGGACGGGACGAAAAAGGTTCCGCAGGAAAAGCAGGAGCCTGGTTTTTTCCAGCGGCTCTATCACCAATGGGGATAAAGACATGGGGCGGGAATTTTATGGGATTAAATGGCCTGCATCGTATTGGTGACGGTTTTTAGCGGCCAGGAATTAGGAGTGAAGGTAATGAATCAGGAGAATAGAAAATTTTCGCCCGAACGGGATGTGGTGGTGATTGCTTTTCAGAACAGCATCTTCTTGAACGCCATCGTCCGGAATTTGGAGGAACAGCACTTTACGGTCCATCTGGTGGACGACGTGATTCAGGGATTGGACCCCTATATGGGGAAGCAATTGCTCTTTATCCTGCATCTGGATAATCACCTGTTGGACCAGCGGATAGCGCTGTTCAATCTGTCCACAGCCCTGGAATCCATTCAGAAGGTCCGACAGGATCTCTTTGTCATCGAGGACAAGAATTATCACCATGAATTTATGGAGGCCTTGCCGGGGCTGGAGGGGTATCCCCTGTTTGCCAAGCCGCTGGATATGGAGCAGTTCATTCTGACGGTGAAGAAGGAAACGGTACGTCTGGCGACCAGCAAGGAAACCCGTATTCTCATCGTGGACGATGACCCGGCCTTTGCCAAGATGATGCGCAGCAATCTGGCGGATTACTACAAAGTCAGTGTGGTGACATCGGGGGCTCATGCCTTTGTATTTCTGGCCAAAAATGCGGTGGACCTCGTCCTGCTGGATTACGAAATGCCGGTTCTCTCGGGGCTGAAGGTACTGAAACGGCTGCGACAGACACCGGGATTAGAGGAACTGCCTGTAATCTTTTTGACGGGAATCGACAATAAGGAAATCGTTACCCAGGTCCTGAACCTGAAACCGGATGGCTATATCCTGAAGTCCTCATCCAAGGAGGAGCTGCTTTTGAAAATCGAGGATGTTTTTCGGAAGAGAGCTTAGGGATACCGGTTCGGGGATGGTGAAGATGGTATGAATAGCGTACAACATGTGGGGAGCATGTTGCGGAGAGGGAAGGGTTCCTGGCCTATAGTGGGCGTCGTGCTGGTGAGTTTTGTGCTCTGCATGGGGGTATCCATGTGGTCCCTGTACGAATTGTCCCAGGAGAATACCCAGGACGTCAGCACTGTGCTGGCCGCGCGTATCTATGACAATATCAACAACAATACCCGGGAACCGGTCATGGTCAGTAAGACCATGGCCAGCAACAATTTCCTTGTGGAAATCCTGCAGAACGAGGGAACAATGGATGAAGATGCGGTCCTGGCTAAGATTAAGGCTTATCTCATCCACCTAAAGGGAAGCCTGAATTACGATAGCGTATTTGTCGTTTCCGAAAAGACACGGCGCTATTATACGGTTCAGGGCGTCCATAAGATTGTGGACCCGCAGAAAAATGACCACGACAGCTGGTATCGGGATTTTCTGGCCAGTGGAAAACCCTACGATTTGGATGTGGATCGGGATGAGGTCGATAAAAACTTTTGGACGGTTTTTGTGAATGCCCGTGTGGTAGATGAAAAGGGAAATCTTCTGGGTGTTTGCGGTGTGGGAATCCGCATTGCAAATTTGCAGAAACTCATCCAGGAATATGAACAGCAGTATCAGGTGAAGATTCGCTTGGTGGATAAGAATGGGCTGGTCCAAGTGGATGCGGAGGATCGCAACATTGAACAGGCTTATTTGGACTTAACGGGATTACGGCCCGCAAGTCAGCAGGAGTATGCCCTGCAGAAAAATGAAGATGGCAGCATGGTGGTGACGAAATATTTGGAGCCACTGTCCTGGTATCTGGTGGTGAAGAAAGAGGGGGGCATCGGCAATAGCAATTTCACCGATGTTCTGCGGTTGAATTTGGGGTTGTTTCTGCTGGTGATGTTCATCATCATGACCGCCTTGTGGCTGGTAATCCGGCGTTTCAACCGGAAGAACCATCTGGCGCAACGGCTGAATGAACAACTGGCTTCGGCGGCAAACCTCTACAGTGTGGTCCGGGAAATCGATATCCTTCATAATACCTATGCCGATATCAAGTCCAGCGGCCGGGAAAGCAGCGAGGACATTCAGGAACAGCAGGGGGCTCAGGAAAAGCTGCGGGAGAAGATGTATGAGCATACAGATCCCTCCCATCAGGGCTATGTCAAGGAATTCCTGGACATAGCCAATCTGGATGAGCGCCTGGCGGGGCGCAAGGGAATCACCACGGAATTTCTGGACAACAACGGCCGCTGGGTGCGGGGACGCTTTGTGGTTTCCCACTATACTCCCTGGGGGAAGGTGGCCCATGTGCTCTGGCTGGTGGAAGACATCGACGAGGAGGCCAGAAGCCGTGAGGCCTTGATGCATATTTCCGTCAAGGCCATTGCGGATAACAAGGCCAAGTCGGCGTTCCTGTCCAATATGTCCCATGAACTGCGCACTCCCATCAATGGGATTTTGGGGATGAATGAAATGGTCCTGCGGGAATGTGGGGATAATGGACAGATACAGGCCTATGCCCTGCATGTCCAGGCGGCAGGGCATACCCTGCTGGCATTGGTCAACAATATCCTGGATTTTTCCAAAATTGAAGCCGGGCGGATGGAAATCCAGCCGGTGGAATACGATTTGTCTTCGTTGATTCACGATCTGGTGCAGATGCTGCATTTTCGGGCACAGGAGAAGGGCCTTTCGATATCGGTGGATGTGGACCCTAAGCTGCCGAAGGTGCTGAAGGGGGATGAAATCCGCATCAAGCAGATTGTCATGAACCTGCTGGTCAATGGAATCCAGTATACAAAGGTGGGCAATATCGTATTGGCCTTTGGTTATGCGTCCTTGTCGGAAGATAAGGTGGGCTTGAAGGTATCGGTGAAGGATACAGGTATTGGGATGAAACCGGAACAGATACAGCAGTTATTTGCCAAAGATGACCGCCTGACTGCAGAACAGGCGGAGGGGGCAGAAGCCACAGGGCTGGGGATAGCCATAAGTTCTCGCTTATTGAAGATGATGGGAAGCAAGTTGGAAGTGGAAAGTGTTTATGGGTTGGGATCAAGGTTTTTCTTTACGGTGGAACAAGGGGTGGTTCGCTGGGAGCCCTTAGGGAATGTGCAGTATGCCGTGTCCATATTGCCTAAGGAATAAAATCATGGCTGGTGCTAATCTGTGTCGTATAGGTGATTGTTATGCAGTGGGAAAAAGGTTTTCGGGATCGGTTCTTTGCTTCGATAAATTCCATGAAGATGCGGAAGATGGTGTTGATTGGCCTGTCGACCAGCTTTTTGCTGTCGACCATTGTCTCCATCCTGTCCCTGAGCATGATGGCCAATGAGAATACCAAGGCCATGAATATGATGCTGACGGCCCGGATTTACGATACCATCAACAATACCTTCAGCGAACCGGTCAATGTGGCCAAGACCATGGCGGTGACCCAGCAGGTGAAGGAGAGTCTGATTCATGAGTCGGAAATAGATGATGCAGAGCTTACCCGGAGTATGCAGCGGTATCTGGCGGACATCAAGGATTCCTTTCATTATGAAACCGCCTTTGTGGTATCGAACAAAAGCAAACGCTACTTTACCTATCAGGGCATGATGAAGACCATCCATCCGGAGGAATCGGTGGCTGACCAGTGGTATACCTTTTTCGTGGACCATGGCATGGCCTGTGATCTGAGTGTGGACCGGGATACCCTGATGCCGGACCAGTGGACGGTGTTCATCAACACCCGGGTGGAAGATGACCATGGCAGGCTCTTAGGGGCTTGCGGCGTGGCCATGAAGGTGGCGGATCTGCAGGCTCTTTTCCGGCAGTTTGAGGAAGAGTATCACGTGAAGGTCAATCTGGTGGACCGTTACGGGGTAGTCAAGGTCGATACCAATGATGTGAATATCGACCATCCCTATCTGGGCAATGATGGAAGCAAGGGGGAAGCGAAGGCCGGGTATATCTGCCGAACCCTGTCCAACGGGGATTTTACCGTGACCAAGCATGTGGAATATCTGGACTGGGATCTGGTGGTCACCAATGAGGATCTGGCCATCGATGCGAGCTTCATCAAGGTCATTGTCAGCAATGCCCTGGTGTCCTTACTCATCATGTTGCTGATTTTTGGGGTATTGCGAATTATCCTCAAGAAGACGGATGCCACGGAGGAAGAGGCGGCACTTCTGGCCAAGCGCATGGCGGCAGCTGCGCAGATTTATATGGATTTCCAGGAAATCAATATCCTGGACAATTCCTTTGTCTATGCCATCAATTACCAGGAGGGAGGGATGACTATTGATGGCAGTAAGGATGATAATGCCCAGGCCAAATTGATGGCCAAGGTCAGCGATTTGGTCACCTTCAGCCAGCGGAAGCAGGTCAAGGAGTTCCTGGATTTTGCGACACTGGATGAGCGCTTGAAGGGGCATCGGACCATTACCTGTGAGTTCATGGCCAAGAATGGCCTTTGGCTGCGGGGGCGGTTCATCCTCTGCCAGCTTACCCCCTTGGGGCGGGTGAACACGGTGCTCTGGCTGGTGGAAAACATCACCGAAGAGCGCAAGAGCCGGGAGGAACTGCTGGATATTTCGGCCCGGGCTACGGCGGCCAATGAGGCAAAATCCACCTTCCTGTCCAATATGTCCCATGAGATACGGACACCCATCAACGCGATTCTGGGCATGAATGAGATGATCCTGCGGGAGTCCCAGGAGAAGAGTATTTTGGAATATGCGGAAAATATCCGCAATGCGGGGAGAGGATTACTGTCCCTGGTCAACGATATTCTGGATTTTTCCAAGATTGAAGCCGGAAAGATGGAAATCGTGCCGGAGGAATACGACCTGTCCTCCCTGATTAACGACTTGGTGAATATGATCAAGGTGCGGGCGGAGGCCAAGGGCTTGACCCTGACGCTGGACATTGCGCCGGATATGCCGAAAATCCTTTTCGGTGATGACATGCGCATCAAGCAGATCATCACCAATCTCTTGACCAATGCGGTGAAATACACCGATATGGGGGGCATTGTCTTTGCCCTGGGGTATGAAAAATGCGGTGCGGAGGAAATTATGGTTCACGTGTCCGTCAAGGATACGGGGCAGGGCATCCGGCAGGAGGATATGCACAAACTCTTTGCCAATTTTGAACGCATCAACGAGGGAAAGAACCATCATGTGGAAGGTACGGGACTGGGGCTTTCTATTACCCAGCGCCTGCTGGGCATGATGGGCGCCAAACT
This sequence comes from Selenomonas sp., assembly GCF_024699275.1. Next base: position 12,944 of record NZ_JAILPX010000089.1, on the reverse strand, counting down.
GAAGGTGCACAGCGTCTATAAACTGGGCTCCAATTTCTATTTTTCCCTGAAGCAGAAGGTCCAGCGCTGGGAACCACTGGGGGATTACAAGCTGGCCTACAAGACCGCCATTTCCAAGCACCATGACATGGACAAGGAAAAGCTCTATGCACCCGATGCCCGTATTTTGGTGGTGGATGACAACCATATGAATGTGCTGGTGTTCCGGAATCTGCTCAAGCGGACCGGTGCCCATATCGATTCGGCCTACAGTGGGGATGAGGGCTTGTCCCTGGCTTATGACCAGAAGTATGACATCATTTTCCTGGACCATATGATGCCGCAGAAGGATGGGGTGACGACCCTGCAGGAACTGAAGGCCCGCCAGGACAATCCTAATCGGGATACGCCGGTGGTCTGCCTTACCGCCAATGCCATCTCCGGAGCGAAGGAAATGTATCTGGAAAAGGGATTCAATGCTTATCTGAGCAAGCCCATCGACCCGATTAAACTGGAGCAGATGCTGCTGGAGTACCTGCCCTCCGCGCAGCTGGTATCTGTGGCAGAAGAAGAGCATCAGCCGCTTTCGGCGGAAATTCCCGCCATGGCTGGCTCGAAACTGCCGGGGTTCCTGGCGCAGATTGGAGAACTGGATCTTCAGGCGGGAATAAAGAATAACGGGGATGAAGAATCTTATCGTGAATCCCTAAAGATTTATGCATCCATGGTCGATAAATATATAAAGGAGATTACGGATTACATGCAGGCCGGTGACGTGGAAAATGCCACCATCAAGATTCATGCCTTGAAGAGCACTTCCCGCATCATTGGGGCACTGGCTATCGGTGAACTTGCCCAGCGGCTGGAAAATGCCGGCAAGGCCGGGGAGCGGGATGTGCTGGAACGGGAGCTGGATGGCCTGTTGCAGCGGTGCCAGGTTCTGGGTGAACAATTGCGTCCGTTGCTGGCAGCAGGTGACGGGGAAGATGAGGATTTGCCCTTGATTTCCCTGGAGGCGCTGCAGGACATCTATCTGGCCATGGGGATTTGTGCCGATAACTGTGACAGCTTGGGCATTGAGGAACTGATTGAGCAGGTGAAGGACTTCCGCCTGCCCGAGGAGGAAAAGCAGCGGTTCCAGGCCATCCGGGATGCTGCCGACAATTTTGATTTCGATCAGCTGGCATCCTTGTTGCCTGCGGGTAAGGTTTGAGCAGGAAGGAGAGGTGGGCGGTGGCTTGCTGGAGCGGGCTGCCTGTGGCAGAAGATAAAAATTTTCGTGTTTAGCAGGATTTTTCCGACAGTTCATAGAATTATCCTATAACGTCAGCAGAGATTGTCAATCATGTTGACCAACTATGGTAAATTTACAACTTTTGGGAATACACATAGGGGAAGTGCATGGGATTGCGGATAACTTAAGGTAAAGGCGAAATAAAGATAAAGCTTAAATTCTAGAAGGGGATGTAGTAGATGTTTGATCGATTGTCCTACATATTCAACGAATTAAGACCAAAGCAATTATTGATTCTAGCCGGGGCAGCTGCCATCATCATGTTCAGTATCTTATATATTGCCCTGTCAAATCTGGTGTTGGGCACCCAGCAGAGTGCCAATGTGGAACCTGCCATGCGGGAGGTGATTGTGGCTTCCACGGATATCCTGCCCATGGAGGTCATCCAGCAGGGGATGCTGGAACGCAAGCAGGTACCGGCCGACGATGTTCCGGCCGGGGCGGTTACCGATATGTCTGCTATAATCGGCAGCATTGCCAAGCAGGATATTGCTGCCGGGGAGGTGGTGACCCAGGATAAGCTTCACGGTGGTTTTGAAGAGGCTGGTATGGCGGGAATCATTCCGCCGGACTGCCGGGCCGTCAGCGTGAAGGTCAGTGAGATTACAGGGGTTTCCGGTTTTGCGAAATCTGGCAATTACGTGGATGTGTTGCTGGTGGAGAAAAACAATACCGAGGCCAAGACCACTATGCTCCTGCAGAATGTACTGCTTCTGGGCGTGAATAACATCATGATGTATGATGAACCTGCTGCCAGCGACAAGAAAGAAGATTCGGCAAAAAAGGGGACAAAGGTCAAAGGGGATACCCCGTCTGTGGCGACGCTGGCCTTGCTGCCACCGGATGCGTTGAAACTGGTATCGGCAGCCAAAATCGGCGAAATCTACCTCATGCTGCGGCCCATGCATCCGAAGACCGCTTATGTAGGGGATACGGATTATACCCTGGCTTCCAGTGGTGACAGCGGCAGCGTTGGCGCTGGCGGCGGGCCTTCCGGCGATGTCAGCACTTCGGTGCCGGCTCCGGTGACGGCGGCATCCAGTGGCCGGCCGGCACCGGCCTTCCAGCCTCCCTCCTCGCCCGTGACAACAGGCGTTTCCTCCAGTAGCGGTGGAGGCGGCCCTGTATCGGCAGGCGGCTTTGAAATCATTCAGGGCGATCAGACGATTCGCTGACAGGGGGGACGAGAAAATGGGTCAGTTTAAGAAATTATTATCTCAGGGTGCACTGACGGCAGGGATGTTCTGCCTGCTGTCGGCACCAGTCAGTGCAGAAGAATTACTCAGCTTACATGTCAATTCTTCCCATTATATGGAAATGCCAGGCAGCATTATCCGGGTAGCCATTGGCAATCCGGAAATCGCTACGGTGACAAAGGTTTCCTCCAACCGGGAGTTCTTAGTGGTTCCTCATAAGGAGGGTTCCACCAGCCTGCTGGTCTGGTTGTCCAATGGTGCCCGCTATAGCTACATCGTCAATGTATCCCCTGAGGATATCGGCCAGTCCCGGATGATTGAGGAGGCCATCGGCCTGCCCAATGTCCATGTCCGCAAGGTGGGTTCCCGGGTGCTGCTGACCGGTACCGTGATGAATCAGTACGAACGAAATTATGCGGTGCAGACCGCCCGGCTCTATGTGGGCGGTACCACCAAGAGCAGCATCAGCGTGGGCTCCTACGTGGATATGACCATGAATACGAAAACCACCGGCAAGGGATTTGCCGAGGGGACAACGGGGTCTTCCAAGGTGGGGGGCACCAATGTCAGCAGTGAGGGGGATGTAATTGACCTCCTGCATATGGAACATCCCACGCAAATCAAACTGGAAGCGCAGATTATCTCCATCAATCCGGAAGATGTTTCCCAGTTGGGCATCCGTTACGATGGCACGGGCAGCAGTGACTTTTCCTCTCCCGGTGTCTTCTATGCTGGCGACAGCTATGGTGCTGGCACTTCCGGGACGAAGTTCAGCCATAATCCCTGGCGCTGGCTGACGGATAGACGCAACGATATCAACCTGGCCATCAGCGCCATGGTCAAGAACAGCAAGGCCAAGATTCTTTCCCGCCCCAGCGTGGTTACCATGAGCGGCGAGGAAGCCTCGATTCAAGTAGGCGGCCAGATTCCCTACCAGACCTATGACGATAACGGCCGGGCTAAGACGGAATTCAAGGATTACGGGATTATCCTGCAGTTAAAACCCATCGTGGACAGTGAAGACCGGATTATCTCTTCAGTCCATGCTGAGGTCAGCTCCATTTCCGGGGAAACTTCGGATGGCAACATCATTCTGGACAAGCGCAGTGCCAATTCCGTCATCACCATTAATTCCGGTTCCACCATGGTGATTGGCGGCCTGATGGATTCCACGGCCAGCAAGACCGTGACCAAGATTCCGCTGCTCGGGGATATTCCCGTTCTGGGTGAATTCTTCAAGTATTCTTCCACCAAGAAGGAAAAGCAGGAACTTCTGATTTTAATCACCCCGAAGCTGGTGGACGAAGATGAAGCTTCCAAGGCCAGGATGTCCTCTTCCATGAAGGAATGGTACGACAAGGGCGGTCAGGAAAAGAAGGTCATGAAGACGGTGGATGTGAATGAATCTGCCCAGGAGGCAGAAGCGGATGCCGTAGAGGAGCAGGCCAATGATACACCTGTTGCTGCCCCGAGACCACAGGATGAAAACAGTCTGCTGGACAAATACCTTGACCGAAAGGCACTGCCTAAAGCTGCAGCGAAATAAAGGGGAGAGGTTTTATGGCACCAAGAGTTCAGTCAAGTATTATCCTATCGGTTTTTAGTACGGCTGCCGGGTCGGGGAAGACCTTGACCGCCATCAATATCGCTGCTGACATGGCCAGACAGGGCTATTCTGTCTGCCTGTTGGATCTGGATCTGCAGTTTGGGGATGTGGCCCACTATCTGGGCCTTCCCCAGACGGTTACCATGGCCGAGGCCCAGGTGGCCATCGAGCAGAATCCGGAAATCTTTGATGTCAATGGGTATCTGGCGCGTTATACCCATCGGGATGTGCAGTTTTCCGTACTGCTGCCGCCGGTCAAACTGGAAGATGCCTACCGCATGGACGTGTCTTTTTTGGAACAGATGGTTCGCAGTCTGGGGGGCTTCGATTTCATCGTGCTAGACCTTACGCCGGTCTTCAATATTCTGAACATGGTCATGCTGGATTTAAGCACCCTGATTATCTATCTGGGGGTGGTGGATACCCTGCCGGCTATCAAGAACTATAAGATGGGCTATGATACCCTGCGGCGGTTTAATTACGATAAGAGCAAAATCAAATTGGTGGAAAACTACGACAAGAAACAGAAAGTGGTCAATATACAGAATATCGAACGACTACTGGACGAGAAATTTTATTTTCGCCTGCCTTATGATCCAAAAGCGGTACAGGCTTCTATCCAAAGGAAGTGCCCCGTGGTGCTCCTGGAGGAGGATTATCCGCTGAAAAAGCGTTACCGTCAGATATCGGAGCTTTATTCCCGCGATAAGAACCAACAGGTGAAGAAGGAAGAATCCGGCGAAGGGTTCTTCCGGCGGTTGTATCATAAGTGGGGTTAAGGGGATGATATTCCATGCAGTATCATGTTATCGCAGTAGAAAAAGATGCAAGAGTTTTAGATGAAATCATCGGCGTTATCCGCCATACGGACGAATTTGATCTGGTGGCTTATTATACGGAGGCCAAGGCTGCCATTAAACAGAGCCGGATGTTTTCGCCGGATATCATTCTGGTTTCCATCGATGAACCGGAGATGCTGGGGACGGTTGCCATCTTCCGGGATATGTTCATCGAGGCAAAGATCATTGCTTTGCTGGATGACTGGAAGACGAATCTGGCAGACAATGCCTTGCGGTACGGGGCCACAGGTTGTATGGTCAAGGGCTTTAAGGGCAGTGAACTCAAATATGCCCTGGAGATGTTTGAGCGTCGGGGAAAGTCTAAACCTGCCCGGACCATGGCCTTCTTCAGTCCCAAGGGGAATGGGGGCAGGTCCACCTTTCTGAGCCGTCTGGCCGTATCTCTGGCAGAGAAAAGCGGTGAAGCGGTGGCCATTATTGATGCGGATTTGCAGTTTGGGGATTTGCCCATCATGTTTGATGTGGACCCCACCTATTCCGTGGTTGAGGCCGTGCGTGACATCAAATTGCTGTCCCCCTTGAGTTTTGCCAATTATTACAAGCAGGTGGGGCATAATGTATGGCTGCTGAGCGGTACGAAGCGCCCGGAATATGCAGAGCTGGTGGAGCAGGATGGCTTAATTGAAGTCATCCGCATGACGGGCCATCTCTTCCGCTATATCCTGGTGGATTTGCCGGCGGGGTTCAGCCCCATCAGCATCGGTCTTTGCGAACAGTTGGACACCGCCTTCATCATCTCCATGATGCGCAGCGGTTTTGAAGTGGAACATATGAAACATTCCATGAGCATGTTCAAGATGTGGTCGGATTACGGGAAAAAGGTCTATCCCATCTTTACGGATATGAAGAACGCCGATGAAGCCCATAAGCGGGAGATGGAACAGGAACTGGGGTATGAGATTCTGGACCTGTTTCCCCATGAGGAAAAGCTGATTATGGCGGCCAACTGCGGCAGGATGGGAATGAGTCCCCGGTATAATAATCTCTTCGATCAGAAGATCAATAAATTGGCAGAGATGCTTGTCAAGGGAAGAAGGTGAACCCCATGGTAATCGGATTGGCCTTGGGTGCGGCCTTGTTTTTCTTCCTGACGGTGTTCTTCCTGCTGGCTTACTTCAGCCGTCGTGAGTTGAACTTTCATCGGCGGATTATGCGCTATCAGGATGAAGATTATCGCAACAATGAAGATAAGGACCTTTGGGAGCAGTGCAAGCTTTTTGTGCGGCGCATGGCCAGACCCGTAGCCCGCTGGCAGATTTCCCGGAAACTGGATAATCGCATGTGGCAGGCTGGCTGGCCGCTGCTGGGGGCTGAGTTCATGGTCATTATCTTTCTGGCCTTTGTGGGCGTTATGCTGCTGACCTATCTGCTCACTTTGAATTTCCTGCTGGCTCTGCTCTGTGGCGGGTTGGCGGTGGCCGGTGGCTGGGGCGTCATGATGTATCGCGTCCGGGAACGCCAGCGGCTGTTCATGGAGCAGCTGGGGGATTGCTTGATTACCGTGGCCAATGCACTGCGGGCGGGGTATAGTTTCCCTCAGGCCGTGGATGTGGTGGCCCGGGAAATGGAGCCACCGCTGAGTTTGGAATTTGCCCATATGGCCCGGGATATGGCCATGGGCATCAAGCTGGAAACCGCCATGGAAGAGGCCAGTCAGCGGCTGGAAAGTGCTGACTTTGACCTGATGATGACGGCGGTTTTGGTACAGCGTGAAGTTGGTGGCAATCTCGCCCAGATTCTGGATACCATCAGTGAAACCATCATGGAGCGTATCCGGATGAAGCGTGAGACCATCTCCCTGACGGCGCAGGGCCGCTTTTCAGCATGGATTCTACTGGCATTGCCTTTTATTCTGGCTGCCTTTATGTTTATAGTGAATCGGGATCAGCTGATGCTGCTGTTTACCGAGCCCATGGGCCGGATAGCGGTGGCGGTTTCGCTGGTGCTGGAGTTTATGGGGTATTTGGCTATCCGTAGAATTGTGGATATCAAAGCCTGATATCACATGGCTATTATGATGAGGAGAGGAGGAGTCGACATGTTACAGAAATTGAACAAGTTCTTTACCCAAAAAGGCCAGGGCATTGTGGAATATGCACTGATTTTGGCCTTCGTTGCAGCTATCGCAGCTGTGGCTCTGGGGTCGGATACGGGCCTGGGGAATCAGATTAAAGGTCTCTTTACTAGTGCCAAGAACAATATCAGTACAGCATCAACTCCGTGATGAGTTGGCTTAGACATGGGTGATGCCAGTAGAAAAATTTTAAGGAGAGTCTCCTGTGTTTTGGGAGACTCTCTTCTTACAAGGGGGAAGGATAATGATGGATAGGCTTAGACAAAAGGGACAGGCCGCGGTGGAATTTGCTTTGGTGCTGCCGCTCTTTATTCTCATTACCTTTGGGGTTATTTATGGGGGGATGGTCTATATGGACTATCTGCAATACAGCAATGCCGCCCGGGCTATTGCCCGGGATGTGTCCTTAGCCGACACGGATAAGCGCGCTGCCCTGGCCAGTAAGTGTTCCAGTACGGTGGACACCAGTGTCCGGCCTTATGCGTATGGGAATGAAGCCTTGAAGGTCTATGTAGCCCCCAACACATCCTTATATAGCATGACCTCAGAAGTGACGATGGAAGATGATGAGGTCAAAGTAACCGTTTCCATCTATATGAACAATTCTTCCATATTGCCCAATATCTTGCGCAATACGGGCTGGCCGCCGACCAATATGGAAATCGTTTATCAATTGCCGGTGGAACCAGATGTATAACCAGGAGAAAGGTGGTAGGGCATATGAAATCCCGTTCTTTACTCGAACGTTTGGGGATAAATGAGGCCAAGGGCAGTTTGCAGGAAAGACCGGCCTCTATTGGTCTGGAGGAGTCCAAAGAGGGGAAGACTCTGCAGGAGGGGCTCCATTCCGCGCAGTCGCTTCTTTCGGCTTCAAAGGGGGGCCCCATCAAGCGGGAGACCCGGGTGGCGACAGCCTTTGCGGCCCGCCAGAATGAAACCTTGCAGGAGGATACCCTGCGTCAATTGAAACAGCAGATTCATCAGCTGATTGTGGAGGAGATTACACCGGAGGAAGAAAAGCTGTTGTTGCAGCAGGACAAGGGGGAGATTGAACGGGCTAAGAATATCATCTCGTCCTACTGTCAGCGGATTCTGAACAACAGCAATTTTACGGTGACCCGAGGCGACCGCTTTCAGCTGATTGACGATATCTATGATGAATTGTTGGGGCTCGGTCCTTTGGAATCTTTGCTGCAGGATGATTCCGTCACAGAAATCATGATTAATGGTCCGCAGAATGTCTTTGTGGAACGGCAGGGCAAGATTATGCTCTCCAATGTGACCTTCCATGACGAAGCGCATCTTATGGGGATTATCGAGCGCATTTTGGTTCCGCTGGGCAGACATGTGGATGAGTCTTCGCCATTGGTGGATGCGCGTTTGGCGGATGGTTCCCGCGTGAATATCATCATTCCGCCCTTGTCCCTGGTGGGGCCGACGGTCACCATCCGTAAGTTCTACCGCCAGCGGATGGAGGTGGCGGATCTCATCAAGGCGGGAACCCTGAATGAGAATATGGCGGCCTTTTTGGAAGCCTGTGTGAAATCCCGGCTGAATATTCTGGTTTCCGGAGGCACAGGGTCCGGTAAGACCACCACATTGAATGTGCTTTCCTCCTTTGTACCTGCCGATGAGCGCATCATCACCGTGGAGGATGCGGCAGAGCTCAAGCTGCAGCAGCGTCATGTGGTCACCCTGGAAGCCCGGCCAGCGAACCTGGAGGGCCGGGGAGCCATCACCATCCGGGATCTGGTCCGCAATTCCCTGCGCATGCGTCCCGACCGGATTATTGTGGGGGAGGTCCGCGGCGGTGAGTCTTTGGATATGCTGCAGGCCATGAACACGGGCCATGATGGTTCCTTGACCACGGCCCATGCCAACAGCCCGCGGGATTTGCTGTCCCGTCTGGAGACAATGGTGCTGATGGCGGGCATGGAATTACCTGTCCGGTCCATACGCGGTCAGGTGGCTTCGGGAATCGATTTGATTCTGCAGCAATCCCGTATGCGGGATGGCAGCCGCAAGATTACCTATATCACCGAGGTGCAGGGGATGGAAGGGGATACCATCGTCCTGCAGGATTTGTTCCGCTTTGAACAGGACAGCATTGATGATAAGGGGATTGTGCATGGTCATTTTACCAGCACGGGCTATCAACCCCAGTTCATGGATAAGATTCGGTTAGCGGGCATTGAGTTGCCGGCCAGCATGTTTGACAATGGGCAAAGATGGGAGGGCTTGCGATGATTTTTTGGGGTGCACTGTTGGGGACGATTGCCTATATCCTGTTGCTGGTGATTGTCTACCTGCTGCTCAATAATCGGCAGGCCCAGGTCAATCGCCGTTTCAAGCGGATGCTTGCAGCGGCTGAGGCGGAACGGGTTCGTAAACAGCCCGTGGAGGAAAAGAAAAACCAGGAGGAAGAAGAGGAGCCGGAAGAACATCGTTCCTTTTGGGAATTGTCCTTTAGGGAGCGGGTTATCGACCCTATGGTCCGCGGTTTCGTACAGACCATTCAGCTTTTTACACCGCATAGCATTTTCAACTATCTGGACGGTCAGATCGTTCGGGCAGGCAGGCAGGGACAGTGGAATGTCAGCCGGCTGATGGCCTATTGGGGCATGTTCGTGCTGGGGGGAGCACTGCTGGCAATCCTGGTGATTCGGCGGACGGAACTGTATTTTATCCAGGAGATGACTATTGTGCTGGTGATTCTGGTCCTGAGTACCCTTTTGGCGCTGGCCTGGCTGCGTTCGGTGGTACGCCGGCGCCAGCAGAGCATCAAGCGGCAGCTGCCGGATTTTATGGATCTGCTCTGTGTCAGTGTGCAGGCCGGTATGTCTTTTGATGGTGCCATCGGCAAAATCGTGTTGCGGATGAAGGGGGAGCTGGTGGATGAATTCCGGCGCATGCAGAATGATATGCGTCTGGGGATGACCCGGCAGATTGCCCTGACCAATCTGGCTAAGCGGTGCGATATGGAGGAGCTCTATCTGTTCACCGGTTCCATTATCCAGTCGGAGCGTTTGGGCACCAGTATTGTCAAGACCGTCAAGAATCAGGCGGATAATATCCGGGAGCGTCATCGTCAGTTTGTCCGCAGTGAAGCCCTCAAGGCCCCGGTTAAAATCATCTTCCCCATGCTGCTCTTCATCTTTCCGGCAGTCTTTGTCGTCGTCATGTTCCCCTCCCTGCTGGCGCTGATGAAGACCTTTACGAAGTAAGGTATGGGGGTAATCTTAGAGGAAAGGAGTAGACCGATGAAGACCTCAAATAAGGAAAAGGGCGCCGTCCTGGTATTCTTTGCCCTATTGCTGCCTGTGGTGCTGGTATTGGGCGGTGGGGCTCTTGATTTTGGCAGCCTGTATCTGAAGAAAAACAATCTGCAGAATCTGGCCGATGCTTCGGCTTTGGCGGGGATGCATGTCCTCGATTCCTCTACGAAATTGCGATTGGTCAATCCGGAATACGATGGGGATAAGATAACCTTTACTTTAGACGGTACGGAATATGAATTGGAAAAGGCAGCGGATAATGATGCTGCCGCCTTGAAGGCCAAGACGGAATTGAAGAAGAACAATGGCGATCAGGTGACCGCTGGCTTCAAGACCGTTCATTACGAGGGGAGTAACAGCGTACAGGCCTATCTGGTGGAATTGGAGAATGACTATAAAACGAGCTTTCTGAAAATGGTGGGGGTAGATACCTTTGATGTATCGGCTAGAGCTGTGGCGGTGGCCCTGCCCGGGGTAAATATTGTGGAGGAAGTGGAGAGGTTAAGTTTCAATCTGTCGGTGCTGGTGCCCAATATGTATTGGGAGTCTCTGGCCGAGTGGCCGGGATTTACGGTGACGGATAAGGATGGGAATACCACCAGCTATAACGGCAAGAAATTCTGGCAGGATGTGACCAGCAATCAGAAACTCTATGCGAACAATTACAGTTCCACCTATTACACCACATCCTTCCAAGGAAATGTGGATGCCGGCATTCTGCATTTTACGACGGAAGGCTATGAACAGCTGCTGTTGGGCTATAAGGATTCCTCGGTAACGGATACGGATGACCCGGACCATTATCTGGCGGAGGAGATTCGGGGCAATAGCAATGCCAAACGGCAGGGGGATTTAGGACGCCTGATCTATACCTTAAACAGCAGCTGGATCAGCGACAAGGGCCTTAAGGGATTCTACATCGACCAGCCGGCTAAGGAAGGCAGTGCAACGCTGAATGGGCAGAAGATATATGGCTGGTTTGTCCGGACGCTGGAGGTTAACTTCAATGAAGATACAGGGGCGGTCAGCGATGATTCCCTGTATGTGCGGATTGAAAGTGAACCCTTATGGGTGGGCGGGATGAAGAATCTAACCCAGGTGGTTCCCCGCATCATCAACATCAACGCGGAGCAGAATCATCCCCTGATCATTGCCTATGATGGACCGGACTCCCGCCGGAGAGCCGCCGATACCCTTTGGGTGGATCCCGCAGATGCAGCGTTATTGGCTGCGCCTGTTGAAAATGCGGTGAAAACGAATAAGGCCAATATGGTCATGACCAGCATGCATTCTTCGGCACCCTTTATCGTGAATCTCAATAGCGATTTCCGGGGCATCATCTATGCGCCCAATAGTGTCGTAACCCTTAATGGCACCGGGAAAATAGACGGCTATATCCTGGCGCGGCGGATTGATTATGGTACCGGAGCCAGTGCAGGACGGACGAAAGTGAAAAAGGAATTCCTGCTTACCGGCATGAGTGCCGAAGCGGTGGATGATGTGAATAAGAAGAACAATTATACGATTTATGAGGACACAGCCACGTTGGAAGTGGTCTATAATACCTTTAGAAATTACAGTTAAGCAGCTTTGGCTGCAGTGGTGGAGATGATCTTTGTTGAAGCGGATTTTTCTGATGCTTGGTTTATGTATGGCGTTATGCCTGCCGGTGGCGGCAGCTTCCTTTCCCGTGACTTCTCCCTTTGGCTGGCGGGTTCATCCCGTCACCGGAGAATGGAAGTTTCATACCGGTGTGGATTTGGGTTATGATTATGGGGCGGGCATTGTGGCCCTGTTCGATGGAGAGGTCATCCAAAGCGGCGACTTCGGGGATGGTTATGGCAATCAGGTGTTGCTCTATCATGGCAATATCGATGCCTATACCCGTTATGCCCATTGCAGTGCGATTTACGTGCGGGCAGGGGAGCGGGTGTCGGCAGGGGAAGTGATTGCCGCCGTGGGCAGCAGCGGCAATGCCACGGGCCCGCATCTGCATCTGGAGTATATGCCCCGTTCCGGTGATGGCTATGTCTATGTGGATCCGCTTACCCTTTGGCACTGAGGGAAAATGTGCTTAGCGTACAAAAAAGGCTGGAACGAACATGCCTATGCATTCGTTCCAGCCTTTTTGTCCCTGCTTAAATCCCTTAAATCTCTCGGAATGTATCCGCACATATAACCGTTTGATAATCTATGGGAGCAGGTTTGTAACCCGTTGAAGCCGTAGTGGTTGCTTTTTTCTTGGCCGTTCCCGTAATCTCTGTTGTGGACGGCGTAAAAATCCCTGAATAAAGCGTGTGCTCCTCGGCGTTGTATCCCCAAAGACCGCCGACTACATGCTCCAGTACCTCCATAGATACTTCGTGATTATGCATCATTTTCCCATCCCTTCAATTTTTAGCGCTATCATTTCCCCTTGATTTCTGACTATCCCTTGTTTACTCCTTGCCGATTAGCGAAAACCGTTGATTTACCAATCCCATGCAGAACGGTCAAGCTGTTTGCCCGTAACGGCCTGGGCGTGGTCCATGGCCTGGGCCTGGGTGATTTCCTTGCCATTCAGGAAATACTGGTTGCCCGCATCTTTATTCATCTTAATATCGATGCCCACGCTGGACCAGGCACTGCGTACTTCATCGGCAGCAGGTCTGCTCCAATAA
>NZ_JAILPX010000013.1 GCF_024699275.1 Selenomonas sp. | reverse complement strand
GCCGCAATCGAGCCAGCGGTTAAATCTATAGTAATTATGCAAGGATAATCAAGAGGAGGTAAAAAAGTGGACAAACGGGAGAGTATGTGGGATGTATATCTCAGAAAAGGCATGAGCCGCCGCAGCTTTGTGAAAAGCTGTGTAGCGCTGACGTCTCTCATGGGACTCAGCACGGACCAGGTGTCCAAGGTGGTGGAAGCTGCCGAAAAGAAGCCGTTGCCGGTAGTGGTCTGGATTCATGGTCATGAATGTACGGGGTGTGATGAATCCTTCATCCGTTCCGGTGCGCCGCTGGCATCCGATTTGGTGCTCAGTCAGATTGCACTGGAGTATGACCATCTGTTAAGTGCCGCTAGTGGCGAGCCTTTCGAGGCACATTTGGAAGAAACGATTAACAAGTACAAGGGACAGTACATTCTGTGCGTAGAAGGTGCTGTGTGCACGAAGGACAATGGCGTTTACTGCATGTCCGGTGGCAAGCCCTTTGTACAGACCCTGCGGCATGCCTGCGAGAACGCCTTAGCCGTTGTTGCCTATGGCACCTGCGCGGTATCGGGCGGTATTCAGGCTGCCAAACCGAACCCCACGGGGTCTTCGGGTATTTCCCATTTCGCTGGCAAAACGCCGGTGATCAACGTACCGGGCTGCCCGCCAATTCCGGAAGTTATGACGGGTGTGGTTATGCATCTGGCTCTCTTTGGTGCGGTGCCGCCTCTTGATAATGAGGGCCGTCCCAAACAGTTCTATGGCAACCGCATCCACGATACCTGCTATCGTCGGCCCTTCTTTGATGCCGGGATGTTTGCCGAGCACTTTGATGATGAAGGTGCAAAAGCCGGCTGGTGTCTCTATAAGCTGGGTTGCCGCGGCCCCGAAACCTACAATTCCTGCGGCAATTTGCGTTGGTTCCAGGGCATGAGTTATCCGATTCAGTCCGGTGCTCCCTGCATTGGCTGCTCCAATGCGCATTTCTGGGACGAAGACCCGATGACCAAGCGTATGCCGGAGTATGGCCCGCTCGGCAATGTGGATAAGATCGGTGCCGCGATGGCCGTTGCTACGGCAGCTGGTGTTGCTGTTCATGGCGCAATGAGTGTTGTGCAGAAACAGAAACGCGAAGCGGAAGAACATAAGGAATAAGGGAGCAGGTGAATAAATGAAACATGTAGTAGTAGATCCGGTTACCCGTATCGAAGGTCATCTTCGTGTCGAGGTACAGGTTGATGAAGGCTCCGGCAAGGTTACAGACGCTGTTTCCTCCGGTACCGCTTGGCGTGGTTTGGAATTGGTTATGAAAGACCGTGACCCCCGTGATGCTTGGGCTTATATCCAGCGTATTTGCGGCGTGTGCACCACGGCTCATGCTTTAGCGTCTGTCCGGGCTGTTGAAGATGCTCTGGGCATTACTATTCCGAAAAATGCCAACTATATTCGTAACATTATGGCTGCTACCCTGACGGTGCAGGACCATATCGTTCATTTCTATCATCTCCATGCTCTGGACTGGGTTAGCCCGGTGGAAGCCCTGGCGGCTGACCCCATTGCTACGGCAAATCTTCAGAACACGGTGCTGAATACCTATAAGCTGCCTTTCCGTGCGCCGGAAACCTCCACTACGGAAGCTTACGAGCATGACTTCCCGGCAGCTACGCCCCAGTACTTTGCCCAGATTAAGGACAAGGTTAAGGCTATTGTAGAGAGCGGTCAGCTGGGTATCTTCTCCGCTAACTGGTGGGATCATCCCGATTACAAACTGCTGCCGCCGGAAGTTCATCTCATGGCAGTAGCTCATTATCTGGAAATGCTGGACAAGCAGCGTGAACTGGTTACGCCGCACGTTATCTTCGGTGGTAAGAACCCCCATCCCCATTATGTAGTAGGTGGTATGCCCTGCTCCATCTCCATGGATGACGGTAATGCTCCGGTTAATACGGCTCGCCTGGAAATCGTAGACAGAGCCATCAACATGGGCAGAACCCTGGTTAACAACTACTATCTGCCGGATCTCTTAGCTGTGGGCGCGGCTTATGTTAAAGCTGGACGTGTTGACGGCGGCGGTATGGCCAAGACTTGTGTGCTGGGCTATGGCGCATATCCCATCGAGGGCTATACCGGTACCAGCGATGGCGGCTTCTTCAAGAATATGCTCGTCCGCTGCAATGGCGTAGTTGAGGACTTTGGCAAGGGCCTGGCCGCTGCCAAGTACTCGGAGGTAACGGCAGAAGATGTTACGACGGAAAATATTACGGAAAGCGTTGACCACGCTTGGTATGAGTATCCTGCCGGGAAGAAAGACCTGCATCCTTGGGAAGGTGTTACTGCACCTAAGTTCACCGGTCCTAAGGAAGGCACGGCTACGAATTGGAAGGCCCTCAATGAAACGGGCAAATATTCCTGGCTGAAAACGCCGAAATGGAAAGGTAAGCTCTGCGAGGTTGGCCCGCTGGCCCGCTACATCATCATCTACACCAAGGCCAAGAAGGGCCTGCTGCCGGATATGACCTGGGCAGAAAAGATGATGCTCGATCAGCTGGATGCTGTTTCCAAGGTGCTGGGCCTGGCTCCGGAAGTATGGCTGCCCACCATGGTAGGCCGTACCGCAGCTCGTGGTCTGGATGCACAGCTCAATGCAGAAATCAACAAGTTCTTCTTTGATAAGCTTATTGCCAATATCAAGAGTGGTGACACGAAAGTGGCTAACTCTGATAAATGGGATATCAACACCTGGCCGAAAGAATGCAAGGGTGTTGGCCTCTATGAAGCACCGCGTGGTGCCCTGTCCCATTACATCCATATCAAGGATGGTAAGACCTTTAATTACCAGTGCATCGTGCCTACTACCTGGAACGCTTGCCCCCGCGATGATAACGCCGGCAGCGGTGCCTATGAAATGGCCATGAAGGATACCCAGGTGAAGATTGCCGACAAACCGCTGGAAATCGTCAAGGTCATCCGCTCCTTTGACCCCTGCATGGCTTGTGCAACCCACATGTTTAATGCCAAGGGTGAAAAGATTAACGTCATTACCACGGATCCCTATTCTGGTACCCGCGTAGACAAGTAATCTGCAGAAAGGAAAAGGCTATGAAACAAGTAGTTCGCAGGGAATATTACCTGTTTAGTCCTTGGCTGCGGATCTTTCATTGGATTATGGTGGTGGCCATCTGTGTTCTGTTTACGACAGGCCTGATGATTACCAGCCCATGGATTATCCATTCTTCAGAGCCGACTTTTTCCGGCATGACCTTGGATAATATCCGCAATATCCATTTTCTCGCAGCCTATCTCTTCAGTGCCGCTTTTATCCTGAGGATTTATGGCTTTATCACCAATCCTGGTGACCGGCTGTTCCCCCATGTATGGAAGGGATATTTCTACAGCAATACCATAGATGTGGCACTGCATTATATGTTCCTTCGTTCGGAACATGCATCCTATCTTCGTAATCCCATTGCCCGTTGTTCCTATGCGTTCCTGTATGTACTGGTGTTTATCGAAATCCTTACTGGATTTGGTATTTACTACATGACGGATCCTACGGGTATCGGCGGTACGTTGTTTGGCTGGGTGATTACTGTGCTGGGCGGCGAAATGATGGCCCATTTAGTGCATCATTATGTAGCCTGGGCAATCATCCTCTTTGCAATCGGTCATCTCTACATGGTTATTCGTGCAGAGTTTATGGAAGGTGAAAGTGAAGTATCTTCCATGTTCTCCGGCAGCAAGATCCTGGCACATGAACCGCGCGATGCAGGTCATTTGGATGGGACGCTGAAATAAGCTGATTCATACTTGACCATTGGGTAAGTTGAGGCAGTGTTTGTTGTTTAGTGCGTTTTCGGTACTTTTCTTTGGTACAAAGAAAAGTACCAAAAGAAACTGCGGACTGAAATCGCATCCCGGGATTTACATCCGCCAGCACCCATTCATGGGCGCTGAGCAACGAGTACGCATGATTGATTTAATATAAGGAGGCTTTGCCCGTGTGTAAAGAATGTGGTTGTGGCCATGAGGGGGGCGGGAATACTCGTCTGCAGTTTACCGTTAATGGCTATACGGCAGAAAGTGCCCAGGAAATGGAAACGCAGCTGTTGGGATTTCCCGGCGTGCTCTACGTCCATATCCATGCCCATGATGGCGAAACCACGGTGGATTATAACCCGGAAAAAACCAAACTGGGAGAAATCCTTAAGGCTTTCAGCGACCGTGGCTTAGAAGCGGTTTTATGATGAATCGCTGATTTGTTGACGCCTTCCCTGCTCCTATTAGTGTTGGCGGGGAGGGCGTTTTCATTATGTATTTACAGGGGGAACGCTCCCAAAAGAATGCAGTTTATTGCAAAGGATGATCATTATGCATGAAATGGCCATTGCGGAGGGAATTTTGGACATTGCTCTGGATTATGCCCAGCAGAATCAGGCAAAGAAAATCAATGAAATCGGTCTGTTGATTGGTGAGATGTCCGGAGTGGAAGTCGATTCCTTGAAATTCTCTTTCGATATGCTGGTGCAGGGAACCATTGCTGAAGGTGCGGAACTTAAGATAAAGAATGTGCCATTGATGGGAAAGTGCAGCAAATGCGGTAAGGAATTTCATATTGAACATTATGATTTTTGGTGTCCCGAATGTGAAAATGGGGTATTGACCACCCTTAGCGGCCGGGAGATGCAGGTGGAATATTTGGAGGTAGACTGATGGAAATCAAGGTAATCAAGAATATCCTGGGAGAAAACGACAGGCTGGCTGCGGAAAATCAGGCCATGTTTATGGATAAAAAGGTTTTTGTATTGAATTTCATGGGCTCTCCAGGGGCGGGGAAAACATCTGTATTGGAAAAGACCATGGAGCGCCTCAAGGATAAAATCAAGATGGCGGTTATCGAGGGGGATCTCTTTACCAGCAAGGATGCAGAGCGTATCGATAAATACGGTGTGCCCGTCATCCAGATCAATACGGCTGGTGGCTGTCATTTGGATGCCAATATGGTGCAAAAAACCGTCAAGGAAATGAATCTTGACGAGCTGGACCTGTTGGTGGTGGAAAATGTCGGCAATCTGGTCTGTCCGGCGGAGTTTCCTGTGGGAGAAGATGCTCGGGCCGTGGTGCTTTCTGTTACAGAAGGGGATGATAAGCCCTTGAAATATCCGCTGATGTTCAAGGAAAGTGAAATCGCCCTGCTTAACAAGGTGGATTTAGCACCCTATTGCAATTTCAATATGGAATCGGCCAAGCGGGACATCACCAGTCTGCATCCTGGAATTGAGGTGCTGGAGGTTTCCTGTACGAAGGATGAAGGGCTTGATGCCTGGTGTGACTGGCTGTTAAAGAAAATTGCAGCCAAAAAAGGATAAGGGGGAGCAATATGGCAGACGTATTTGCGGCAGGAGGCAGTTCTTCCTTAGACAATGTGCTCTACAAGAACGAGGTGACCATCCTGGGGATTGGCAATGTTATTCTGCGGGATGAAGGGTTTGGTGTACGAGTGGCGGAGTATCTCGATAAGCATTACGTATTTCCAGATACCGTGCAGATTGTGGATGGCGGTACGTTGGGCATCGAATTGACCCAGTATGTAACGGGAACGGAAAAATTATTGGTTATCGATTCCATCAACGGCGGTGCAGAGCCGGGCACTACGTTTCGCTTTCACAACGACGATGTGATGGAGCATTTTCAGGATAAGTTGTCGGCCCATGAGGTGGGCATACAGGATGTGCTGGGGCTATTGACGGTGACGGGGCATAAGATTCCCGAAGTTGTGGTCATTGGAGCCCAGCCCTATGATGTAGAGGCAGGTGTAGAACTATCAGCCGGTATGATGAAACTCATGCCGCAGATGGTGGAGCAGGCTTTGCAAGAACTCAAGCGTTGGGGCATTGAGCCACAGAGACGCGATAGGGTTGAAGATATGGACTATAATACGGTAGCCGAAGATTTTTCGGCTGTACGGTAGTGCATTATACGAGAAGATTTAGCGACGATTTATAGCTGGGAGGTAACAAATATGTGTTTGGCTGTTCCTGCCAAGGTGATTGAGATAAAGGATTCCATGGGCACGGTGGATATTGCCGGGGTCACGCGAGATGTGAGCCTGATGCTGTTGCCGGAGACGAAATTAGGAGATTATGTGCTGGTGCATGCTGGCTTTGCCATGCAGAAGGTAGAGGAGAAGGATGCGCAGGAAACCTATGCCCTGATGGCAGAAATGCGCGGTGCACCAAGGACGGTGGATAAACTGTGACGGAGAGCAAGGGGAAATTAACGAAGGCGGAAGAACGGGCCTTTGCCCAGGAACTGGTCAGGAAGATTGGCGAATTGGCAGAAGGGCGGCATCTGCGATTCATGGAGGTCTGTGGCACCCATACTGTGGCGATTTTTCGGGCGGGGCTGCGGCAGATGCTGCCGGAATCTGTGGAACTGGTATCCGGTCCTGGGTGTCCTGTCTGCGTGACGCCGGACGATTATATGGACAAGGCGATTGCCTACGCCCAGCGGGATGATGTCATTATTGCCACCTTTGGGGATATGCTGAAGGTGCCGGGCTCTAAGTCCAGCCTCAATGAGGCCAAGACCAACGGCGCCGATATTCGCATTGTTTATTCGCCCATGGACAGCATCCAGATTGCCAAAGATAATCCTGACAAGAAAGTGATTTTCCTGGCGGTGGGCTTTGAGACTACTGCACCTACGGCGGCGGCTACGGTATTGGCCGCAGAGCAGCAGGGAATTACGAATCTCTATATGCTGTCGGCACAGAAACTGGTGCCGCCGGTGATGGAGACCTTACTCAATGATAAAGAGGTTCATGTGGATGGCTTTATCCTGCCGGGGCACGTTTCTGTAGTGACCGGCACTGGTGTCTATGAATCGGTGATTTCCCGGTATCACGTGCCGGGGGTGGTGACGGGGTTCGAACCGTTACAGATTCTTCGGAGCCTTTATCGCCTTGTGCAGCAGGTGGTAAAGGGTGAGGCCAAAGTGGAAAATGAGTATACGGATGTGGTGAAACCTGAAGGCAATCCCGTATCCATGGCCATTACGAAGCGGGTTTACGAGCCTTGTGATACCGGTTGGCGCGGCATGGGCGTGGTGCCCTTGTCGGGACTGAAGATGAAGAAAGCTTATGCGTCCTTTGATATTGAACAGGTTTTACCGATTGAAGTGAAAACGGTTACGAAAAAGACAGCTTGCCGTTGCGGCGAAGTTCTGCGGGGAATTGTGACTCCTAAGGAATGTCCGCTTTTTGGCAAGGCCTGTGTGCCAACCCATGCCGTCGGGCCTTGTATGGTATCGGTGGAGGGCGTATGTGCCGCCTGGTTTAAGTATGGACAGGGGAGGTTTGAATATGGCAAATGAGCGGGTGACCCTGGCCCATGGCGCTGGTGGCAAAGTGAGTCAGGAATTGATGGAGCAGGTGATTCTGCCGGCTTATGGCAATCCGGTGCTCAATACCCTGCATGATGGTGCATTGGTTAAAATGACGGGAGAAGTGGCATTTACCACGGACTCCTACGTGGTACAGCCGTTGTTTTTTGCTGGTGGGAATATCGGTAAATTAGCCATCTGCGGCACGGTTAATGATCTTTCCATGACGGGGGCAATTCCCCGTTATATTTCGGTGGGGATGATTATTGAGGAAGGATTCCCCATCAAGGACTTGCAGACCATTGTGGGAACCATGAAGAAGATGGCCGATGAGGCTGGTGTAGTTATTGCCACGGGGGATACGAAAGTAGTCGAAAAGGGGAAAGCGGATGGGATTTTCATCAACACGGCAGGTATTGGTGATAAAATTCCCGGTACAGATATCAGCCCCTTGCAGGTAAAGCCGGGGATGAAGGTGATTTTGTCCGGCTATATCGGTGACCACGCAGCGGCCATTATGGCTGGGCGCCATAATATCAGCCTGCCGGCCAGTGTGCAAACGGACTGCGCGCCCCTGAACAAGATGACCCGGGCCATGCTGGAGGCGGCTCCGGATATTGCGGTGCTGCGAGATCCTACCCGTGGCGGCGTGGCAGCGGTGCTTAATGAGATTGCGGAAGCGTCTAAGTGCGGTATCCTCATTGACGAGGATGAGATTCCCATCCATGCAGAAGTGCAGGGGGTCTGTGATATGCTGGGGTTTGACCCGCTTTACCTGGCGAATGAAGGCAAATGCGTGGCGTTCGTGCCGGCAGACCATGTGGAAAAGGTATTGAAAGCTATGCGGACGAGTCCTTATGGGCAGGATGCAAGGGTTATCGGTGAGGTTACGGCAGAGGCCCCCGGCACTGTGGGGCTTAGAACCGCCATTGGCGGGATTCGCGTAGTGGATATGCCCTTGGGGAATATCGTGCCGCGAATTTGTTAGAGCAGTCTTGCGCAAAGGATTCTTTTTCGCTATAATGGACCGTGTTTGAACGATATAAAACATACGATATAGAAAGAAGCGAAATAGATGAGATTGGAGCGGATTTTGCCATTCCTGCTGGTACTGATGCTTTGGGGAAATGCCAGCGTCTTTGCTGAAAATATGCAGTTTGTGGATGCTCAAGGACCTACCGGGTATTATGTGGATGTGGATTCCCTAGCTTATTCTAAGACCACGGAGATGCAGCCGGATAATACGAAAAAGACCTATGATCTGGTACAGGCTCGGGTGGCGGTGATTAAGGCGCGTACGAACCGCCGTTATCTTTATCTGATGCAGTTCAATAAGGAGAAGCGTGTCTATCGGATTTTGTCTTCGAAAGTGCAGGCCTATGATACCAAGGAACTCTTGGAAGAAACGGAGGAAGCTTCTCCGGAACTGGCCTTTGTGGAAACATCTCCCATGCAGACTGTGGTGGATTTTATCTATGAGCAGTCCCGGGCCAAGTGAATGTTTGAAGTCTCTCTCATTTATGGGGGAGACTTTTCCTATATAGATTGGAGGGTATTATGACAGAGATAGACACACTGAAAAAGGATACGGCTTATTTGTCCATTATATCCAATACGGTTTTGGTAATCCTGAAATTGGTTGTAGGCGTTTGGGGTGGTGCTGTGAGTTTGATTTCGGAAGCACTGCACTCCAGTGTGGATTTGATTGCTTCGCTGATTGCTTTTTGGGCGGTGAAAAAGGCTGTAACTCCTCCCGATACGGAACACGATTATGGACATGGGAAATTCGAAAACTTGTCGGCTGCGGTGGAGGCCCTGCTGATTGTGGCTGCAGCTGGCGGTATTGTCTATGAGGCCTTAGAGCATTTAGGTCAGGAAAAGGTACCGGAAATGCTGCACTTTGGCGTAATCATCATGATGGTTTCCATTGTCATAAATCTGTTTGTATCGCAAAGATTGATTTCGGTAGGAAAGCTTACGGAATCCCAGGCTTTGGAGGCGGATGGCCTGCATCTGCGGGCAGATGTCTGGACTTCCGTAGGGGTCATGCTGGGGCTGATCCTCATGGAATTTACGGGCTGGGCATGGCTGGATGGTGTCATTGCCATTGTAGTGGCCATGATTATCTTCCGGGAAGGCTGGAAGATGGTGGTGGATTCTACCATGGCCCTTACGGATGTGAGCCTGCCGGAGGAGCAGGAGAACAGGATTATGGCCATAATTGATGCCATACCCGAGGTGCAGGGGTGTCATTGTCTGCGCACCCGCAAATCCGGTTCCTATAAGCTGCTGGATGTACATGTACTCTTTGATGGGAATATGCATCTGGCTCATGTTCATGCGATTTGTGATGAGCTGGAAGAAAAGATTCGGGAGGAATTCGGTGCTTTTGATATACTGATTCATCCGGAGCCGGCGGATACCCATGAGCCGGAGACGAAGGCTAGTCAATATGAACTGGCCAAGAAGCAGGAAAAAATGGAACCTTCTAACTGATTCTTAAGAATGATCGGTTACAATAAGATAAGTGAAGCGGGTAGAGCGGTATGTTTATTGTTTTAATCGAAAATTAATTTATTATGCGCCCTGTAGGGTTGACTCACGAAGATTTCATAGTAAAATATTAGGAGAAACAGCAAGAGATGAATGGAGGAACGAGTTTATGAAATTCCGCAAAATATGTGCCATGTTCCTGTCGGCGATGCTGCTGGTGTCGTCCATGGGAATGGCCAGCGCAGCCACGCCGGAAACGGTACAGGCCAAACTTGCCGCCGTGGAGAAGGATACCTATGGGACGGAGCAGACGGGCTCCCTGCTTGACCGCATCAACAAGCTGGAAAAAGATTATGAGGGCAGTCACCGTACAGGCAGTATGATGGCCCGCGTAGATGCTCTTTATGATGAGGTCTATACCAATAGCAGCAAGCCATCGGTGTTGGCTCAACTGAATGCCATTGAGTGGAATATCGACCATGAGGTCAGCATGAACTCTGTGGAAAAGCGGGTGGCTGATATGGAAATGACCATTAACGGCCAGACCAATGAGGGCACGTATAAGAAGCGGATTCAGGCGTTGGCTTCTGCTTCTTTTGGGACTGTTGACCTGCCGATGGAACAGGTGACTGTGCCGAAAAATACGCTGATTAAAGTGGCGCTTGTTGATCCCGTGAATACCAAGAACCTCAAAAAAGGCGATGCCATCCGTTATAAGGTTGCCGCAGATGTGATTGTGGATGGCAAGCTGGTTTTTGCGAAAGGCGAACCTGGTGATGGTGTGGTTACCAAGGTAAAACCGGCTCGTAATTTCGGTCGCAACGCACAGTTGGAAATCGATTATAAGCAGACCAAGGCCATCGATGGTACCTATGTTCCGACTTTTATGGGCGAGGAAGCCAAGACGGAAATGAAGAATCTTGCCATGGCGGCTGGTGCCAGTTTGGCTGGGATAATCATCCTGGGGCCCATCGGGGTAATTGGCGGTGCCTTTGTCAACGGCAAGAATATTGATTTACCGGAGGGCACGGAATTTTACATCCAGGCGAAAAATGAGACAACCCTTTATGGTGTTGTGACGACTGCAGAATAAAATGCAAGCACCTTCTTGACAGGAGGTGCTTTTTTCTTTACAATAAACTGCAAAGAATAATGATTATTTGTTACGAAAGAAAGGAATTATCATGCGGGTTGGATTGAAACCGAAGGAAGTGACTGCGCTGCTACGGGAGCGCGGTTTCAAAGTTACGCCCCAGCGATTGGCGGTTTATAATGTCTTAGCGCA
This sequence comes from Selenomonas sp., assembly GCF_024699275.1. The sequence goes on along the minus strand of NZ_JAILPX010000013.1, from coordinate 8,723 downwards.
TACCACAGAACATCCCAGTGCGGAGGTTTTGCATAAGGAGTTGTTGACCTATTACCCCACGATGAGTTTGGCTACGGTGTATAAATCCCTTAAGATTTTCTGCAGTGTGGGACTGGTACAGGAACTGAACGTGGGTGAGGATTCTTTCCGGTACGATGCGAATGTAGCAGCGCATCCGCATATCCGCTGTATGCATTGTGGTCGGGTGGATGATGTGAAAACACTGCCAACGGAAGTGTTTTCCCGTCAGGTGATGGAGGAAACGGGCTATCAGCTTACAGGACAGCAGTATTACTTCTATGGACTATGCCCGACATGTCAGCAGGCGATGCTTGCACAGGAAGCGTGATTTATTTAGTCCACAAAATGTAGAGGCCCCCATAAAGTTAGATTGTTTGTCTAACTTATGGGGGCCTCTACATTTTGCAGTTTGTCGCTGTTACTACGCGCTTTCTTTTTTGGTTACAACGCAGTTGGAGCGGAGGCGGTAATCAAGGCGAAAAGCATCACCACCTCCGCTCCTAAGTTGCGTTTGCCTAATGTGTATTTTTCGCGGGAAACAGAAAATCACTCCCCCGCTTGCCCTGACCACGCATGAACGGAATACCATTGGCAGGAACGTCCCGACAATCTGCAATTATAGTTTCGTTTTTGGGGCTTTATTTTTTTTGTCGCTTTGCGCCCGGTCCATCGCTGGCAATAGCTACCTTGCATTCCGCGAAGGTGCGCATATCGTTCAGCATATAGAGGGAAGCTTCTGCGATATCCATGCCCAGACTGGCTACCAGGCCGCCAGGCATGGCAATATCGGCTTTCAGCAATTGGGGTTGGACATGGAGGATATAAGGACGGACGGTGGGGCAGAGCAGTTCCGTGTAACGGGCGATAATCTCGCTGGCCTCGTCGTCGAGGAAGATAAAGGCACTGTTGTGGGCTGCGGCGATAATGGCACCAATCATTGCGCCGATAAAGGGCTGTGCTGCTTCTGGTGCATGGGATAAGAATTCATCGGCAGGATATTTTAAGCTGCCGTCTGCGGTGAGCAGTTCCTGGCGCAAAAGTTCGCTGGTCGTGCCGAAGGGAGCGTGCTCGTCAATCTCCGTCATGGCCAGCCCCAGGAATGGGTAGGAAAGGGAAAGATATTCACCCTGTTCCCGGCCAAAATCAAAGGCAGCGGTTAAAGGCAGGCCCTCCCGTACATGGGCCATGGTTACGTCAGCACCTGTACTTTGCGAACAGGCAGCAATCAGTTGCATCTGCAGGGGATTGGTCACCTTGCCGGTGAAACAGAGTAGTGCTCTGTCCATATTGTAGTTGGGCAGTTCGTCCCCAGTGATGCCGGCGATTTCTGTGGCAATTTGTTCCAAGGCCCCAAGGCTTTCCAAGGGTTTTACCAGATTATCGATGCGCTCCTGGCAGGCTTCCATGGCTGGGGTGTCTAAATCCTGCATGGTGGACAGGTAAAAGTCAAAGGTTTTGTTGGTGACTTTGGGAGAAAAGTTAGGCATATAGGCCTGCTGGAATGGTGTTTCCACTGGGTCATGGGGCAGGTGGCTTACGACGTCCCAAATATTCAGCATGGTTTCCAGTTCCTTGCTGAGGAGGGAACTGCCGCAGGCTTCGCCCAGACGCAGGTCCAGATGCAGCAGGGGTGTAAGGCCGAGTCTTTTCAAGGCAAATCCCTGAGCAGGCTCGCTGCCTTGATGGGAGGAAAGGATGTAGTCCACACAATGGGGCGCGAGGCTCTGTGCAAGCAAAGCTGCGGCAGCACAGTTGGAGCCATCCAGGATTATCATCTTTTTATGGGCAGCAAAGCCCAGTATAAGCCCGGCAATGGCACCAAATTCAAAACCACCGACTTTGGCCAGCACATCGAGGCCGTCTGTACCATCGGGCTGATTCACGGCGAGGGCCTTCTCAACGATGGTGGTCTTGTTGGCCAGGCGTTCGTTGGAGATATTGGTTCCCCTTCCGGTGACCTCTGCAGCGGTTTTTTGGCAGATAGCCGCAGTAATGGCGGCACTGACGGTGGTGTTGGCAATGCCCATTTCGCCGGGCAGCAGGCAGTCAAAACCCTCAGCAATAAGTTTTTCGGCCAGTTCAATACCTTTTTCGAGCGTGGCGATTGCCTGCTCTTTGCTCATGGCAGGGCCACGGGCGATATTGGTCGTGCCGTTTCCCATTCGGCAGTCCAGCAGACCAGGAATATCACGGGTATCGGCCTGGATGCCAAAATCGGCGACAAATAGCTCACTGTCTGCAAAATTAGCAAAGGCATTGGCGGCGCCTCCCTGGCCGATGAGGTAGCTTTTGGTCATCTGCAGGGTGGTTTCCTCCGGGTAGGCACTGACAGCCTCCTGGGCAACGCCGTGGCTGGCACAGCAGATAACGGTGCACTTATCGGGGGCAGAGGGATGGCTGCCTCCTGTTATGGCAAGATATTTCAGCAACAGGTCTTTTAGCTGGCCTAAAGAAGCGTCATCCCCTTCAAGGACTGTTGCCAGTTGAGCAGCAGCCTGTTGGGCTAATTCATGATTGGCAGGTTCGATGGCGGCCAGTGTTTTATTCAGCAAATTCATCCGATATTCTCCTTCGGCACTTGTTTTAGGGACAGGCCAATCCGATTTCGGTTTTCGTCCACACTGATGACCCGGACCTTTATGATATCCCCAACGGCAAGTACATCCAGCGGATGTTTGATGCGTCGGTCGCTCATTTCGGAAATGTGAATTAGGCCGGCGGTCTTGAGGCCAATGTCCACAAAGGCGCCAAAGTCTGTGATATTGCGCACAGTGCCCCGCATGATGCTGCCCTCTTTGATATCGGAGAGCTTTACGATGGCCTGACGGGTCAATGGTGCGGGTAAATCCTCCCGGGGATCCCGTCCAGGTTTTGTCAGAGCATCGAGGATATCCTTAATGGTAATTTCTCCTGCGCCTAAGTCTTTGGCCAATCTTGTACAATCTGTAAGTTTGGCCTTGGCCGCTAACAGTGACAGGGATTCTTTATCGTTGAGATCGTCTAAGGAGAATCCCAGTTTGTCCAACAGTTTTTCGGCCAATGCGTAGGATTCAGGATGGACGGAGGTGTTGTCCAGAGGGCTTTTGCCGCCGGCAATGCGCAGGAAGCCTGCACACTGGGTAAAGGCTGCTGGTCCTAAGCGGGGGACTTTCAACAGTTGTTTGCGGCTGGTGAAAATGCCGTTTTCGTTGCGGTAGGCCACGATGTTTTTGGCAATAGTGGCATTGATGCCGGCAATATGCTTCAAGAGGGCGCCGCTGGCGGTGTTTAGGTCAACGCCGACATGATTCACCGTGCTTTCGATGGTGGCATCCAAGGTAGAACTGAGTTCTTTTTGATTGACATCATGCTGATACTGGCCTACACCTATGGCCTTGGGGTCTATTTTCACCAGTTCGGCCAGTGGATCCTGAATGCGGCGGGCGATGGACACTGCCCCACGGATGGTGACATCGTACTCCGGCAGTTCCTCCTTGGCCAGCGCGGAAGCGGAATAAACGGATGCTCCAGCTTCGTTGGTAATCAGATAATGCACAGTGGTAAGATTATGGTCGGCAATCAGCTTGGCTGTAAATTGTTCCGTTTCATAGGAGGCTGTGCCGTTGCCGATGGAAATCAAGGTGATCTGGTGTTTGCGAATCAGGTTGAGTACGGTTTTGGCCGCAGCAGCCTTGGCCCCTTCGCTTTGAGTTACCTGGATTACGCCATGGTCCAGCACATGCCCTGTGGCATCGACAACGGCCATCTTGCAGCCGGTACGGTAGCCCGGGTCCAGTCCCAGTACCGTATGGCCGGCCAGAGGAGCCTGCAATAGCAGCTGTTTGAGATTTACCCCGAAAATCTTAATGGCCTGGTTTTCGGCATCTTCCGTGAGCTGACCGCGCACTTCCCGTTCCAACGCCGGGAACAGCAGGCGCTTCCAGCCATCTTCGATAACGGCTTTGAGGGTTTCATCCCAGGGGGAGTATGTTTTACTGATGCGGCGGAAAATCCGGTTTTGACAGTCTTCGTTATCGATGGTCACATGGACTTTCAGGCAGCCCTTAGCTTCTCCCCGATTGATGGCCAAAATCCGGTGGGAGGGCAGGGTATGGATGAGTTCGCTATAGGATTGATACATGGCAAAGGTATCGGCATCTTCGGCCTCTTCCACCAGTTCCGTTTCGATATGACCATTATTCCAAAGGCGCGTGCGCATATTGGCACGAAGTTTTGCATCTTCCATAATCACTTCGGCGGCAATGTCCATGGCACCCTTCAGGGCATCTTCGGCGGTAGGGATGTCTTTTTCTGCATCGATGAATTTGGCGGCTTCCGCCAAAGGGCTTCCTGGGATTTTCTCTTGCTCCAGCATCTGCCTGGCCAGTGGTTCCAAGCCGCGTTCCCGGGCAATCTGAGCCCGGGTACGTTTCTTCTGCTTATAAGGAAGATAAAGATCTTCCAATTCCTGCAGCTTTTGGGCCTTTTCAATGGCAGCTTGAAGTTCCGTGGTGAGTTTTCCCTGCTCTTCAATTTTGGCGAGAATCTCTTCCTGGCGTTTTACGAGATTGCGCAGGTAGGTCAACCGTTCTTCCAGGTTGCGGAGCTGTTCGTCTTCTAAAGAACCGGTGGCCTCTTTACGATACCGGGCAATAAACGGGACCGTATTCCCACCGTCGAGGAGTTCGATGGCGGCAGTGGTCTGTTTGGGGGTTACACCCAGTTCTTTGGCAATCAGCACGGGAATATCTTTTATGTTCATGGTCAAGCACCAACTTTCTCTTTTTTACCTATTGTATCATTATAACGCCCCCGTTCTTTTTTTGCATTATAAAAATAACACCTCAGCGGGTAAATCCACTGAGGTGTTATGGGGTTATCCTAGGCGCTATTAATCTGCGATGGTGGCGTTTTGAAGTTCGTCGTCATCGATGGATTCTCCCTTGCGGGCCAGGTAGCTTTCGGTTTCAGCTACAACTACGCCGGACAGGGCAATCAAAGCAATCAGGTTCGGGATAGCCATCAGACCGTTCACGATATCGGCCAAAATCCAGATAGCTTCGAGTTTCAGGAAACCACCGCTGGCAATCAGGGCGATAAAAATCAGGCGATAGGGCATGATGCCCTTAGTGCCGAAGAGGTAGATGCAGGCCCGTTCGCCGTAATAGTTCCAGCCGAGAATCGTGGTGAAGGCAAAGAGGACCAATGCAATGGTCAAAAGGCTGCTGCCCAATACGCCGTAGGTGGAAGCAAAGGCTGCACTGGTCATGGCGGCCCCGGCAGCATCCCCTTGCCATACGCCCGTGAGAACCAGGGCCAGTCCCGTCATGGTGCAGATAATCAACGTATCGATAAAGGTACCCGTCATGGAGATGAGGCCCTGCTCTGCGGGTTCCTTGGTCTTGGCGGCAGCTGCAGCGATGGGAGCAGAACCAAGGCCGGACTCATTGGAAAATACACCACGGGCGATACCGTTCTGCATGGCCATCATGATGGTGGAGCCGGCAAAACCTCCGGCTGCTGCCGTGCCGCTGAAGGCGGATTCAAAAATCAGTGCGACAGCTGCGGGCACACCGTCCAGATTCATGGCGATGAGTCCCAGGCTGATGATTAGATACATAACAGCCATAAAGGGGATGACCTTGCTGGCAACCTTGGCGATACTCTGGAGGCCGCCAATGGTGATGGCAGCAATGAGAATGGTGAGCACAGCGCCCGTCAATACCTTGGAAAGGCCAAAGGATATTTCTGCACTATCCACAATGGCATTGACCTGGGGGAAAGTGCCGATACCGAAATAGGCTACAAGGATTGTGGCAACAGCGAAAAAGGTAGCCAACGGCTTGTATTTTTCGCCCATGCCCTGACGGATGTAGTACATGGGGCCACCGGCAATGTTGCCATTGGCATCCGTGCTGCGGTATTTTACCGCCAGCAGACCTTCGGCGTATTTGGTGGCCATGCCGAAAAAGGCAGCTATCCACATCCAAAAGATGGCTCCAGGGCCGCCAATCTTTACTGCAGTGGCTACCCCTACGATATTACCAGTGCCCACCGTAGCCGCTAAAGCTACGCAAAGAGCTTTGAAACTGGAGACATCTCCTTCACCATGGTTTTTTGCCTTGAAGATCAAGGAAAGGGCCTTGGGCAGGCGAATGACCTGCAGGAGCTTCAGCCGCAGGGTCAGGTAAATACCTGTACCCACCAGCAAGGTAATCAATGGGGGCCCCCACATAAAGGAGTCAATGGCATTGAGCATAGGGATAAAAGATTCCATAAATAGATGTCCTCCTTATAAGATATAAACAAGGATATGTCTACTGATAATAGACATAGATACTTCAAAAACAAGATAGTCCTTATAATATCATACAAATGGACATTTGTCTATAACGAGACACAAAAAATTTCCCCACCGCAGCAGGTGGGGAAGGGAATAGCAAAACAGGCAGTGGGCATTTTTCCCGTTACGTTGAAGCGCAAAGCGAAAGTTATAATATTCCTGCCATTTTCAGCAGATATTGTGCATTGGTTGTCTGGCAACGACCATTTTTTATCTTATAGTCGAATTTTATCTTGTTATCCTCGTAGTATTCGGCGAAGTGATAATTGGTTACGGGGACCTCATTGGGGGATGGCAGATCGCAGAGTTCAAAATCATGGGTGGAGACCAAGGTGATGGCATAGGGGCGGGTGAGTCGGGAAATGGCCTCGCGCGCTCCGACAATCCGGTCTGCGGAGTTGGTTCCCTTGAAGATTTCGTCAATGCAGATCAACATGGGCTGTTCTTTTTTACTGAAATCAATCATCTGCTTGATGCGCAGCAATTCGGCATAGAAGGTAGAGATTCCCTGGGATTGGTCATCGTGGACCTGAATGGAGGTGAAGATATGCAAGGGCGAACAGATAAAGGTCTGAGCACAGACTGGGGCCCCTGCATAAGCCAGCACCAGAGAACTGGCCAGTGTGCGCATATAGGTGGTCTTGCCAGACATGTTGGAGCCGGTGATGATGCGGGTTTCACTGCCCATGGTGGTATCGTTGGGGATAGCGATGTCTTCACGAATCAATAGGGAGGTTAGTGCGGTGGTTGCTAAATGGGGCCTTTCGGTAAGGAGTTGTGGGAAGCAGTGTTGCTGGCGGGTGTGTCCAACCATTGCCAAAGAGAGGCAGAGTTCCATTTCTGCCCATTTATTCAGCCAGCCGCCAAGATGCTGGGCAGCATTGTCCTGCCAGCGGCTGAAATAGGTGGCACAGTGGCAGTCCCAGAGGAGCAGGCCGTTACCCAGGACGAAGAAGAAGAGATTGCGGCAGAGGTTGGCCCGGTCGGTCAGCCAAGCTAATTTTCGCAATGCGGGGGCGCCGTTGCCGGACAGGTCAGTGGCCAGTTGTTGCAATACCGGGCTTGTAAAGTTTGTCTCGCCTATACGGATGAACAGGGACAGATAGGTGTGCAGTTCCTGGTTAAAGGTGTGCAAGGGTGCGAGAATAGCTTGGTTTTGTCGGTGGAAAACCATGGCAATGGCAAATTGCAGCAGGATGAGCAGACCAGAAACATGCCAGGCAAGCAGGCCGGCCAGTGCCAGCGCAAGACTGATAAAGGTAAGGAAGGGAAGAAGCCAGGCAGTGCGTTGCAGGATATGGCGGATATGCCGCTGATGGTCCGTTGTTAGTTCCTTTAGCAGCGGCGCAGTATCGTGGTTGGCAGGCAGCTGCTGATTTAGGGCCAGCAGTTCCACACAGAGGCGTTGTCGTTTAATCAGTTCTGCCACAGCATCCTGCCGTTGGCGGATGGTGCTGGTGGACGGTGGTGTCACGGACAGGGCCTGGGCCAGTTTTTTCCGGCCCAGCGCCGTGCGGGCACAGCAGAGATACTGAAAGAGAGAAGCCTTGCCAAAGATGTGCAGATCGATATCCTGGGGTCTGTCCGGATGTATGAATTCATCGCCCTTATCGGGAAGCTGCTGCCAATCGTCATGGAAATGGGATAGATATTTTTCGGTAACCGTCAGCATGTTTTGGACAAAGCGGATATGTGCTTTTATTTGATTATGTTGGTGGATAAGCCAAATGAAGAGGAAAAACAAAAATGCGCCGCTAATATCTGCGGAAGTCATGCCATCATAGCCGGCAGCCAGGGCAAAAATCAGGGCAAAGAAACAAAGGGTACGGTACAGCATATAGCGGGTAGAAGTTTTTTTCAACGTGTTCAGTTGCGTTTGTGCTTCTACTTGTAAATCCTTATAAAATTTCTGTTTCATGGAGGTCACTCCTTATCGAGAAAAATCAAGCTATCTTATTATAAGCCATTATTGGGTATTTTGTCTGAAAGAGAAAATTAATTTAATGTTAATTTATCTTTAAGGAAAATTTAACCTAACCCGCGAGAAGTCCTCCACCTCTTAGGTGGGGGATGAAGGCGGGTTAGGCGAATTTACGTAAGTAATTGAGCCATACAATACTTTGCAACTTTTTGTGATAAAATATTGGTAGAAAGGCAGGTGATTATAGTGAATAAGGCATACCGATACAGACTCTACCCCACAACTGAACAAAAAATTATGTTTGCTAAGACTTTCGGTTGTGCCAGATTCATCTATAACAAGATGCTTGGTGACCGCCTTGACTACTACAAAGAGACAGGCAAGAAGCTGAACAACACTCCCGCACAATACAAATCTGAATTTCCTTGGCTAAAGGAAGTAGACAGCTTGGCTCTTGCA
>NZ_JAILPX010000154.1 GCF_024699275.1 Selenomonas sp. | reverse complement strand
GTCCTGAAATTCTGTACGGATAAATTGGGCGTGGATTCCCGGCTGGCGTCCTTTTCCATTCCCGTGGGAATCCAGCTCAACAAGACCGGGCAGAGTGTGTACTTTGCCCTGGTCACGGTGATGATGATGCGGATTTACGGTATAGCGGTTACGGGGGATATGCTGCTTACCCTTTATGTAACGGTCACCCTCATGGCCATAGCCAAGCCGCCGATTCCCTGCGGCGGCATCATCTGCCTCAGCTATCTCTTTATGACGGTTGGGGTACCGACCAGCGCGGTATCCATCATCCTCTGTATTGAGCCGCTGGCTGCAATGCTTTTTGCCATTTGCAACAACAGCACCAACATCACCTCCACCTTTATTTTGGCCAAAAATGTCAATATGCTGGATGAGGACAAATACTACGAGGCGGGATGACAGCCTCGGGAATCGGCGCCTGGCGATTGGCATTGTCAGAAAAAGGAAGACTAAAACCTGTCCGGTAAGACGAAAGGCGCTGAAAGGGCAGAATAAAAACAATAAACACCTTGAAACCCTATGGATTATGGGGCTCAAGGTGTTTTTGTGTTGGGGAGAAGTGGTTTGATTCGAGGGAGCATATTTTTTGTAGTTGTATGTAAAATTTTATATAAATATTTATATAAATGTTTATTAAACAAATTCGTCAATGATGGCAGCTAAAGCTGGATTAAAAGTTAAAATTTTGTATTGTTTTTGGTTAAAAAGGCATGAAACGTAAAAAAAAAATACAAAATGCTATTGATTTTGTTTATATATAATATTATAATAATTCTCGTAAGTAAAAAAGCATATAAAATTTAGGCCAAAATTTTATATAAGGAACCTTGACGAATCCTAAGGAGGATTGGATAATGAAAAAACGAGGAATTTTGCATGCACAGCTTTCCGGCTGCATTGCGGCGCTGGGTCATAAGGACCTGTTCATGATTGGTGATGCAGGAATGCCGATTCCGGCTGGTGTGACGGTGGTGGATTTAGCGGTTTGCCAGGGGGTACCGACTTTCCGTCAGGTTATGGATGCTGTGCTGGAGGAAGCAGCTGTGGAAGGCTGTTATCTGGCAGATGAGATTCGTGAGCACAATCCGGAGCTGCATACCTATATTCAGGACAAGCTCGGGAATGTGGAATTTACCTATATGCCCCATGATGCGTTGAAGGAATTTTCCCAGCAGGTGCGTTTTGCCATCCGTACGGGGGAATTTACCCCATATCCCAACGTCATCCTGCGGGCGGGAGTTGTCTTTTAAGCAGGAGTGAAACAACGTGAAAGTAAATATCCGGAAGATCAGTGAGTTATCGGGCTTTTCACCGGCTACGGTTTCCAACGCCCTCAACAACAAGAAGGGTGTGAATCATGAAACGGCCATGCAGATTCTGGCCATTGCCAAGGAATGCGGCTATATTTCCGAAACGAAAATCCAGAGCATCAAGCTGGTTTATTATCACGATAGTGGCGAAATCGTGTCCGATTCCCCTTTTTTCAATAATCTTCTGGAGAGCGTCTCCAATGCCTGCCGTGAGGAAGGCATGGATATGAAGGTGGTGAACCTCTATCGGCGGGATGGGAATTATGCGCAGCAGGTGGAACTTTTGCTGCAGGATACTTCCGCAGCCATTCTGCTGGTGGGCACGGAACTTTCTGAGGAGGACGCAAAGGCTTTCCTGGATACGAAGATGCCGTTGGTGCTGCTGGATTGCAGTTTTGCGGCATTGCCGTTCCATTCGGTGCTCATGGATAATGAGAATTCCATGGGACAGGCGGCCGAATATCTGATTGGCCTGGGCCATCGGAAAATCGGCTATTTGCGCAGCAAGGTGCCGTCCCATAATTTCCAGGAGCGCTATCGGGGTTATGAACAGATCATGCGTCAGCATGGTCTGGCTGTGGAAAAGAAATACGGTTATGAGGTGCCGGTATCCATTACCGGAGCCTATGAAATGTTTTGCAGGTTATTGGAGGAGGACCGGGAACTGCCTACGGCGTTCCTGGCGGACAATGACATGATCGCCTTGGGGGTTATGCAGGCCTTGCAGAAACATCAAATCCGCATTCCGGAGGATATTTCCGTGGTGGGGTTTGATGATATCGAATTCAGCAGGGTCTGTGCTCCGGGGCTCACCACGGTCAGGGTCCATATGAAGGAGCTTGGCGAACTGGCCGTGAACAAGCTGTTGGAGGTCATCAAGCGTCCCCAGAGCATCCCTGCAAGAACCCAGATGTATACGAAGCTGGTGCTTCGCGGCAGTACCGCGGCGCCGGCAGATGAAACGAAAATTTAGGAGGATTTACCCATGCTTCTTGGCAACCGTAATGACATTGTCCAGTACGACAATGGTTATATCAGTAAGATCCCAGTATTCCAGTTTATCCTGTTATCCTGCCTGGTGCCGCTTTGGGCCGCAGCAGCCAGCCTTAACGATGTTTTGATCACCCAGTTCAAGAGCGTCTTTGCGCTCAGCGATTTTGCCAGCGCTCTGGTGCAGAGTGCTTTCTATAGCGGTTATTTTCTGATTTCGATTCCGGCTTCCATGGTCATCCGCAACACCACCTATAAGACGGCAATCCTCTGCGGCCTCGGCTTCTATATCGCCGGCTGCAGCCTGTTCTTCCCGGCTTCCCATATGGCAACCTATACCATGTTCCTGTTGGCTATTTTTGCCATTGCCATCGGTCTGGGGTTCCTGGAGACTTCGGTGAATACCTATAGCACCATGCTTGGCCCTCAGGAAACGGCTACCCTGCGTCTGAACATCAGCCAGACCTTTCAGCCCATCGGTTCCATCAGCGGTATCCTGCTGGGCAAATATCTGATTTTCCAGGAAGGCGATTCCATGGCCGCACAGCTGGCCAGCATGGATGCCGTTCAGGCAGCTGCCTATAAGATGGAAATGCTGCAGCATACGCTGGAACCCTATCATGCAATGATTTATGTATTATTGGCCATCTTTGCGCTGTTTGCGATTACGGCTTATCCGAAATGCAAGGTTAAGAGTGCGACGACGGAAGGCGTGCCCAGCATTGGCAAAACCCTGGCTTATCTGTCCAAGAATACCCGCTTCAAACGGGGCATTGTGGCGCAGTTCCTCTATGTGGGTATGCAGGTTGCCGTTTGGTCCTTTACCATTCGTTTGGCGCTGCATCTGGACCCCTCCATCAATGAGCGTACCGCTGCCAACTACATGGTAGTAAGCTTTATTTTCTTCTTTATCGGTAAGTTTGTGGCCAATTTCCTGATGACGAAATTCTCCGCTAACCGCGTATTGGCCATCTATGCCGTTATCGGTGTGGTGGATATTCTCTATACGGCTCTGGCTCCGGGCATGACGGCCCTCTATGGTGCTGTATTTGCCAGCTTCCTGTTTGGCCCCTGCTGGGCAACCATCTACGCCCGTACGCTGGATGCGGTGGAGAAAAAATACACGGAGACGGCTGGTGCCATCATCGTCATGTCCATTATCGGCGGTGCCTTTGTGCCGGCTATCCAGGGCTATGTTTCGGATATAACCGGCTCCATGCAGCTGTCCTTTATCATCAACGTGCTCTGCTTCGCCTTCATTGCCTGGTACTTCCATAAGGAAGGGAAGCTGGAGCATGCAGAAGAGGAGGAACTCGTCGTTGCAAGCGATAACATCTGAGAATTTTAAGCCCTATGGCCGCATTCTGCCCCTGGACTTGACGGAGTTCGTGGACTGCATCAGCAAGCGGGCGGCAGTGCCGGCTGGGCAGGTCAGCTATGAACCATCCGTGGCGGAGTTTGAACATCTGCCGGTCTTTGGCGAGCTTTCCCGGCACGTCTTTGGTGACATGCCGGTGGAGCTGGGCCATTGCAGTGGCTGGAACCATAAGCTGAACGGGCTGGAGTATCATCGTTCCTCGGAAATCGATATGGCGGCTACGGACCTCATCCTGCTGGTGGGGCGTCAGCAGGATATCGATTGGCAGACCTTTACCTACGATACGGCAAAGGTGGAAGGCTTTTTGGTGCCGGCCGGGACGGCGGTGGAGCTTTACGCCACCACGCTGCACTTTGCCCCCTGTAGTGTAGGGGACCGGGAATTCCGCATGGGGGTGGCTCTGCCACGGGGAACCAATGAGCCGCTGGATTTCCTGCCGGACCGTTCCGGGGAAGACCGGCTGCTGCTGAATAAGAATAAATGGCTGCTGGCCCATAAGGAAAGCGGCTTGGAGAAAGACGGTGCCTGGATTGGACTGACAGGGGAGAACTTGTCCGTTTGAACAGGCAGCGCGATAGAACAGAGAGGGATTTTTCATGAAGAAGGTATTGGTCGTTGGTAGTCTGAATATGGATTTTGACGTATATATGGAGCGCCGTCCCCAGGGCGGGGAAACGGTTATGGCCCAGAGCCTTAAGCTGGTTCCCGGCGGCAAGGGGGCCAATCAGGCGTATGCCCTGGGGAAACTGGGAGTGGACACCTCCATGATTGGCGCTGTGGGCAAGGATACGTTTGGTCAGCAGATGCTGGATAATCTGCATAGCGTTCAGGTGGATACGGCTGGTATCCGGACCTCGGAGAACTGTGAAACCGGTAAGGCATTCATCGAGATTGAAGACAGCGGCCAGAACAGCATCAGCGTCATTGCCGGTGCCAATCATGACCTGGATGCAGCTTATATTGCGGAGCGTCAGGATATGTTTGCGGCAGCCGATGCTGTGGTTATGCAGCTGGAAGTGCCCATGTCGGTGGTGGTGGCCGCCGCAAAGCAGGCCAAAGCCTGTGGCAAGCTGGTGGTGGTGGACCCGGCACCGGCTTGCGCCGATTTCCCAGAGGAACTGTTCCCGCTGATTGATATCACGAAACCCAATGAGACGGAGCTTTCCATTCTGACGGGACTGCCCACGGATACGGAGGAGCAGGTGCTGACGGCAGCCCGCACGCTGACGGCTAAGGGCGTTGGTGCGGTCATGGTTACCCTGGGGAGCAAGGGCACGCTGCTGGTCACCGGGGAGGATGTCCATAAATTCCCGGCCTACAAGGTCAAAGCCGTGGATACCACGGCGGCCGGGGATTGCTTCCTGGCGGCTTTCCTGAGCCAGTTTGACGGGGAAAACTATGCCGAAGCCATCGACTTCGGTGCCCGGGCTTCTGCCGTTGCGGTAACCCGCTGCGGTGCCCAGTCTTCCATCCCGACACGGGCGGAAATCGATGCCTTTCATGGTTAAATTCATCTTTTGAGCAGGAGCTGCGAAGCATTTTTACAGCTCCTGCTGTTTTTTTGCGCGGTGGTAAAAGATAGGATTTTGGGCCAATTACTTGACATTGCAAATAAAAACAGTTATGATGGGGTTGCTAGTTCAAAGGAGGTCATAATCATGAAGAAGATTTTTTTGCTGGTAACAGCTTTAATGATGCTGGGGATGACTACGGTGCTGGCTGCGCCGGTCAATCAGATGGCGAAACATGAAACGGCCATCGGCGTGGGCACGAAGGAAGCCTATATCGAACATAAGGTGACCAATAAGGCCACGGTGGGTTATGCCTACAACAATCGGGACGAATACGGCGACCAGAAGGATGCCTATCTGCAGTATGATGTAATCGGTTCGGAGGTCAAGCTGGTGGGCGGCTATCGCTGGGATATGGCTGGTGACAAGAACAATGCCTATGGCGGTGTGGCCGTGAGCACGCCGAAGATCATGGGCTTTGATGCCTATGCTTCCTATGTGGTGGGCAAGGACTTCAACGAAACCCAAGTGGGTATCAACAAGAACCTGCTGTTCAACGTGGACTTGAATGTCAACTACCACAATTTCAAGCCGGATAACGGTCATCACGAGGATGGCATCGGTGCTGGTATAACCGTTAAGTTCTGATGTTACGGAGGACTATGTTCTGCAAGCCGGAAGGGAAGTCTCTTTTTATATGTTGTACTGCATTTGACAAAAATTCTAATGCGTGTATAACTAAGGGTAGAAAAAGAGGCGATGTTACTTATGACCATGCATGTTCACTTCAAAACAGGTGTATTACTTTTTATCGGCTTACTGGCGGCGGGGATACCGTGGACGGCTTTTGCTGGCACACAGACGCAGACTGCTTCGGTGCGGCAGCAGGCGGCAGGAGAAAAAATCTCTGCAGCGCAGGGGGCAAACATAAAGATGAAGATTCCCCATAGCGCCGGGACGGAAAAGGAGGAGCCGGACTATAGCGGCTACATCTGGCGGATCGATGCGGAAAACCGGGAAAGTCTGCCCAGAAACTTTCGCACTGCAGATGGCCCCTTCCGGCAGGATATGCCGGAAGATAAAGCGGGGAAGGGTTTTACTAGAACGCCTTCCCGTCAGGGTTTGGATTGCCTGGCCATGTCCGGCAGTGCAGAGTTTTCTATGGGGGAGTTTAAGGTCTTGCAACAGGTCTTAAAAACAAAGACTAAAGGCCCGGTTTATGTGGTGGACTTACGGCAGGAATCCCATGGCCTTTTCAACGGTCAGGCCGTCAGCTGGTATGGTGTGCGCGATTGGGGCAACCGGGGGAAAACACGGCGGGAAGCTTTGCAGGATGAGCGCCAGCGGCTAAAGCAAGCGGAAGGAAAGCGTGTCTTGCTGGCAAAACTGAATAAGAAAAAGCAGCCAGCTGATCCCCACTGGGAGAAAATAGACAACGTCATGCGTGAGCAGCAGCTGGTGGAAGGAGCTGGCTGGCATTACTGGCGGCTTACGGATACGGACCATGTATGGCCCGCGGCAGAAAATATCGAAGCCTTTGTGGATTTTGTCCGCAAGCTGCCCCAGGATGCCTGGCTGCATTTCCATTGCCAGGCGGGGAAGGGGAGAACGACGACCTACATGGCTCTCTATGATATGATGAAAAATCCGGATGTACCCTTAGGGGATGTGCTGTCCCGCCAGTATCTCTTGGGCGGCGCTTATTTGGCGTATGACCCATCCAAGACTACACCGGGCAAGTGGAAATCTGCCTACTATCACCAAAAGGCAGGCATGATTGAGAAATTCTACCGCTACGTACAGGCTGCCCATCAGGATGGTTTTACCCTAAAATGGTCCAAGTGGCTGCAGGAACACGAGGATGTTTGAACGAAAATGATACGAATACTCGAACCCACAGGTCCTGCAGCGATAAGCAAAATCTTCGTTTTTGTATAAACTTCATTTTTGCTGATATTTTGACCGTATTTTGGATTGTTTAACCGGGAATTGCTCGATATAATGAGTGGTGTGAAAAATAGAACACTTTTGGAGGTTAACCATGAAGAAATCATTACTGAAAAAGAAAATCATCGCTGCATTGATGGCAGGGGCATTTGTTGTAGGGGCTTTTTCGGCGGCAGATGCAGCCAGCCGCGAGGAGTTAGCCGCAATTCATGTACAGACAGCAGCGGATTTCCAGTATTGGCAGAAAAATGCCCCCAGTAAGGAAGCCTTAGTCAATTATGTACAGGATATAACGAACCCCAAGAGCAAGAATTATATTCCGCCGGAAGATCGTATTGCCACCTTTGATTTAGATGGCACGCTTTATTGTGAGACTGCACCCTATTATTTTCAGGAAATGATGTTCCTGCATCGCGCCCTGGAGGACAAAAATTATCAGGCAACGCCGGCTATGGTGGACATTGCCAAAAAGGTGCAGCCCTATATTATGAATAAACAGTCTATCCCCAAGGAATTGGGCGTGGAATTTGCCAAACAGATGCGTAAGTCCTACGCTGGCATGACGAAAGATGAGTATTCGGCTTACGTGAAAAAGTTTATGGAAACAAACGAAGTGGGGCTGACGAACTTAAAGCGCGGCGAGGCTTATTATATGCCGATGGTGGAAGTAGTTTCCTACCTGCAGAATAACGGCTTTACGGTTTATATGGATTCGGCTTGTGAGCGAGAGATCCTGCGCTGTCTGGTGGATGGTGTACTGGATATTCCGGTTGATCATATGATTGGTTCCAATGTGGCCTATGTTTCTTCGGGAATGGGCGCGGAGGCTCCCGATAAGCATTTTTATGACCGCCATAAGGAAAAAGTCGTGCGTTCCGATGTATTCCTGGGGGAGAATGGCAACTGCAACAAGATTTTCAGCATCCTTACGGAAATCGGCAAGCGCCCGGTGCTGGCTTTTGGCAACTCTATGGGGGACAGCGGGATGTTGGAATACAACCTGCAGAATGACAAATACCCCACGATGTCCTTCTTTGTACTCTGCGATGACACGGAAAGAGAGTTGGGAAATACGGCAAAGGCTGAAAAGAACAAGCAGTTTGCACAGGAACGCGGCTGGCAAACTATTTCGATGAAAAATGAATTCAAAACCATCTATGGCGATAAGGTAAAGAGAACGGAAAAGTAAAGCATCATTATATTCAATCGTTATTTTGGTAAAGTTTATATCCATGCATGATTGAAGAGGCTGCTCGTGATTGAGCAGCCTCTTTAGTCATGCAGTACAATTTGAGAAGTATATCTTGCCGTTAATTTCAGAGCGCGATGGCGGAGCGTATCCTGAATTACGCGGAGGTTTTTGAAGTCATAGCTGTTATCGCACGAGGCATTACGGACAATGTCTGTGATGTCCCGTTAAGAGAAAAAAATAAGCGCTTCTTATGTAGAGATCTTCATAAGGAGCGCTTAAAGCAAGGGAAAGGTTTTGATTAGAAAGGTGAGCGGCTGGTCATAGGGGTTGATCAGCCGCTCTATATAGAAAATGGCAGCAGAGAAAAACGCAAAGACAGAACATCAGGAAGAAGTGGATGTTCTCTATAACTGCCACCACAGTCTACCGAGTGGAATAGGTCAAGACATAGGTATCTTGATGCTTATCTACGTCTAACTTTCGCCCTTTAAGTCCGGATTCCTCCTCTGGATTTGCAGATTTCTTATAGAATTTTTTACATCAGCTCTAAACCTTGTTTTTGGCATTGTGCAGGATTATGTATCTGGATAAAGAAGATTATATTCATATATCTTAATGGTTTACAAAGGAGGATTTTTATGAGCGTAGAATTTACGGGGAAAAAAGCCTGCATTGCTCCGGAGGGGGTATTTATCATTGGCACCTATGATGAGCATGGTGTTCCCAATGCCATGAATGCAGCTTGGGGGGCACAATCGGATTATGATGAAATTACCTTATTTTTAGCCAAGCATAAAACTACGGAGAATATCAAGCATACCAAGGCCTTTACCGTGGCTTTCGCCACCAAAGATACGGTGGAGATTGCCGATTATTTCGGTGTGGAGACCGGTAATAATCTCAATAAGATCGAAAAAGCGGGCTGTCATGTGCATAAGAGTGCCCATGTCAATGCGCCTATTATTGAAGAGTTTCCGGTAACGCTGGAATGTGAATGCGTAAGCTACAGTGATGAAACGGGTATTCTGGTAGGTAAAATCATTGCCCAGCAAGCCGAGGAAGCTGTGTTGACGGATGGCGTTGTGGATTATGATAAACTGCAGCCTATTATTTTTGATATTGCTACCAAGACATATCGTTTAGTGGGCCCTGTGGTGGGGAAGGCTTTTCATGATGGACTGAAACTGAAAAAGTGAGAAAACCTCCAAGCGGGTGTTTTGCATTTTTTCTCTGAGTTTGTCAAGATAAGTGTGTAAGTTTTTTGCATTCCATTCCTCCCAGTTGGGAGCTATGGGACAAATAAGCGGAGACCACCATGGACGGCAGTATACTGGACATTATGATGTACACTGACCCGGATGCCAATCATCTCATGCACCCGGCATTGACAGATATTCTCTCCGCCTATCGCAGTGAAACCGCGGATGGCCATGATGATATTATGCGTAAGTTGCGCAAGTTGAATTCTCTAGAAAATAAACAAACATTAGGCTCATAAACTGCGAGAATTAGAATATTATATATGAAGAACCAACGGGCTGACCGTCAAATTGACCGGTCAGCCCTGATTTCCATGAGTTTTATCCCTATGACATTATCCGAAGGTTGCTTTATCGGTATATGGATGTTCTTAATCCTCTTGCCAGCAAACTTGTTACCAACTGGTTCTATAATCACCACCAAAAGCAGCTGACTTTGACTTGTCAGCCACTTTTGCTATGGT
>NZ_JAILPX010000151.1 GCF_024699275.1 Selenomonas sp. | reverse complement strand
GGTGAACAGGCAACCTTCGATACCGGTGTGCACGGTATCCATCCGGAGCTCATTAAGCTCTTAGGTCGTCTGCGTTATCGCACGAGTTATGGTCAGAACGTGCTGAACCATTCCATCGAAGTTTCGCATTTGGCTGGTGTCATGGCTTCTGAACTGGGCTGTGATGTTACGCTCGCGAAGCGTGGTGGTCTCCTTCACGATATCGGCAAGTCCATTGACCATGAAGTGGAAGGCAGTCACACCACCATTGGTGCAGATATTGCCCGTAAGTTCCGTGAGTCCAAGGATGTTATCAACTGTATTGCCGCCCATCATGGTGATGTGGAAGCAACTAGCGTTGAAGCCGTACTGGTGGCAGCTGCTGACGCTGTGTCGGCTGCTCGTCCCGGTGCCCGCCGTGAAAGTCTGGAATCCTATCTCAAACGCCTCAAGAGCTTGGAAGAAATCGCCGAGTCTTATGAGGGCGTAGAACGCTGCTTTGCCATTCAGGCAGGTCGTGAGATTCGCGTTATGGTTAAACCGGACAAGGTGGATGATGCTGAAGCTGCAGCACTGGCACATAGCATTGTCAAGAAAATCGAAGACGAGCTGGAATATCCTGGCCAGATTAAAGCCACGATTATCCGTGAGACCCGCGTCGTCGATTATGCAAAATAATGTGAAAGCGCATGTTAGGAGGGTGCAGGGCGTGAGCCTTGCGCCCTCTTCGTACATGAGAGGAACGATTTATGTTTGGATTTAATCTTAAGGGGAAAGCTTCTGCCAGCCGCCAGGAGATGAGCACGGGGGTGCAGTTATTGGCCTCCATGCTGGTGTGCTATCCAGAGCTCTATTCGGTGAGCTATGAGCCGCGGGATACAGAGATAATGATGGATTTCGTGGTGAAAAAGAAGCTTTCTCATGCGGATATGGAAGAATTTGCCCGTTTGGTGGATAAGAGCGTACAGACTTATCATGAACTAAGTGGCAGTAATGCTGTATGGCTGGCCATAGATGCTGATGTGAACGGTGAACGCATGACTGTTCATGTGCGCCGCCAGCTCTCTACCATGCTGCGGGGTGAGCTGGATCTCTATGCGGAAATCTTCCGGGATAAATTCGGTGATGATTTGCAGGTTGATGTCCATACTTTAGACGCATTGGAACCGGATTTTTCGACGATGCAGAGTAATGTGCTGGATCAGATGTTTGATTTGGCACAGTCTGCCCGTATCAAGGAAAAGATGATTGGTATGCGGGACAAGGATAAGGTTGTCGTTTACAACCGGTAGGAGGAGTAAAATATGCGCGTAATGCTGACAGGGGACGTTGTAGGTAAACCCGGCCGTAAAGCGTTTCAGAAATATACTGCCCAGCTCAACGCAGAAAATAATATAGATGTAGTCATCGTCAACGGGGAAAACTCTGCCGGAGGCAAGGGCTACACGAGAAAATCGTTGGACGGACTTTATCATGGGGGCGCAGACATCATTACCTCGGGAAATCATGTCTGGGATAAGAAAGATGTGCTGGAGTTTATCGACCAGGAACCCTTTCTGATTCGTCCGGCCAATTATCCCGAGGGAACGCCGGGCAAAGGGTATTGCATCTATCCGTTCAAGGCGAAAAATATCGGTGTGATAAACCTCTCCGGCCGGGCTTTTATGCCGGCTTTGGATTGTCCCTTTCAAAAAATCGAAGAAATTCTGCGTAAGCTAAAGCGCGAATGCGATGTGATTTTTTTGGACTTCCATGCAGAAACCACGTCAGAGAAGATGGCCATGGGCTGGTATCTGGATGGCCGGGTCAATGCTGTTGTGGGCACGCATACGCATATCCAGACGGCCGATGAGCGTATTTTGCCACAGGGGACGGCTTATATTACCGACTTGGGGATGGTTGGACCTTGGAACTCCATTTTAGGGGTTAAGACGGAGATTATATTGCAGAAGTTTACTACGGCTATGCCCTGCCGCTTTGATTTGGAAGAAAGCGGCCCCATGGTGTATTCGGCATTGCTGGTAGACATTGATGATAGTACCAACCGCACTACGGCGGTGGAACGTATTTTGATTAAAGAATAATATTTGCAGTTACTTTCAAAGATTTTTTCTTGCAGCAGGATTTTTCTAGGATATGCAGAATACTAAGTTAGTATCAGTAAGGTATTGTCATAGAAAAATGTAGAACATTATTGCAGTTTTGTTGTAAGAGAGGACGTGTACAAATCATGGAAATCTTGAAGGTATCTGCTAAATCTAACCCGAATTCAGTGGCGGGAGCTCTGGCTGGTGTGCTCAGAGAGCATTCTAGTGCGGAAATGCAGGCCATTGGTGCTGGTGCGCTCAATCAGGCGGTAAAGGCGGTAGCCATTGCCCGTGGATTCGTAGCGCCGCACGGCATTGACCTTATCTGTATTCCGGCATTTACCGATATCAATATCGAAGGTGAGGAGCGCACAGCCATCAAGCTGATTGTGGAACCACGCTGATTGAGGGGCTGGGAGTGACGTAAATGGCAAGTGATTTGCACATGCACACGACTTTCTCTGACGGAAAACTCACGCCAGAGGAGCTGGTGGCAGCGGCAAAAGCTGCCGGTCTTAAATATATAGCCATCACCGACCACGATACCGTAGACGGTGTGAGCTATCTTTATGAAAACGGAGTATACCCCACAAGAGGTATTCATGTGATTCCGGGGATTGAGTTTAGCGCGCATCATCCGATACATGAAATCCATATTCTCGGGTATAATGTGGATATTTATTATCCGGATTTGATTGACAAGCTAAATGATGTAACCGAGGCACGCTGGACTCGCTTTAGCGATATGGTGGCTAAGCTGAAGGCTTTGGGCTATCCGATTACGGAAGGCGAGGTACTCACGCTGGCTGGCGTCAGCAAGTCGATCAGCCGTTCGCATATCGCACGGATTTTGGTGAAGAAGGGCTGTTTTTCTTCCGTACGGGAGGCATTTGCCGCTGTATTGGAAAAGGGCAAGCCTGCCTATGTGCCTCACTACCATCTGGAAGTTGAAGAAATCATTGAACTCATCAAGGCTGCCGGTGGAACGCCGGTACTGGCTCATCCCAAACTGGTAGGGGATGATGAGTTGGTGCGGGATATCTGTCAGCGGGGTGTGGAGGGGATAGAAGTGTTCTATCCCCGACATGATGTGGATGATACGGCCCGTTACTATATGATGGCCCAAGAATATAAGCTGCTGCCTGCGGGCGGCTCCGATTTTCATGGTTACCCCACCCGTTATCCGTCGGAGGTGGGCGTATTTACCATTGAGGACAAATGGGCGGAGGCCTTTTATCGTCCTTTAGGCAAGTTTAATAGTTAGTCAGGAGAGCTGTATATGGATGTGATTGCTTTAGTCGGACCGAGTGGTACCGGCAAAAGTCACCACGCGCTGATTGTCGCGCATAAGCATAAGGCAGATGCCATTATCGATGACGGAATCCTGATTAAGGACGGCAAGATAGTGGGCGGTCATTCCGCCAAGAAAGAAGCAAGTAAAATTATGGCGGTGCGGCGGGCTATTTTTGTGCTGCCGGGACACGCTGAGGAGGTGCAGGCGGCCATCAAAGAGGCGCAGCCTCACCGTATTTTGATTTTAGGCACATCAGAGAATATGGTCTTTAAGATTGCGAAGGCCCTGCATTTGCCGCAGATTGCCAAAATCATTCACATTGAGGACGTGGCCACTAAGCAGGAAATGGAAGCGGCGCAGTTTCATCGTTTAAAAGAAGGCAAACATATCATACCGGTGCCCACGATTGAGCTAAAGCCGCATTTTTCTGGTTACTTGGTGGACCCCTTGCAGACGCTCTTTAAGCGTTCTTCTACCAAGCGGCGCCGTTTGGGCGAAAAGTCCATCGTACGTCCGGTGTTCAGCTATTATGGCAAGTTGTCCATTGATGATATGGCGATAAAGTCTATTGTCCGTGTGGCCTTAAAAAAAATTGAAGCCATTACCAAGGTGGACGGTATGCAGGTAAAGCACCTGATGCAGGGCGATGAGGATCTGGGACTAAAAATCGTCTGCGATGTGGTGCTGACCTATGGTAATCATATCCCGACGCTTTTGATGCAGGCGCAGAAAGATGTGCGGGATGCGGTAGAGTTTATGACGGGTATGATTGTGCACGAAGTTAATATTCGGGTAAAAACTTTATATGTTAAGGCA
>NZ_JAILPX010000070.1 GCF_024699275.1 Selenomonas sp. | reverse complement strand
AAAAGTGGCTTCGACGGTTCATCCCCACATGCGTGGGGTATACACTAGAAAAAATGCTTAAATTACGCGCTTTGAGGCATTTTTAGAACGTTTATGTGTCTATGTACATTTTCTCCCCATGATCTAAAAATCCTGCATTTTTCCATTGACAATGATTATCATTTATGTTATTTTTTATTCAGGCTTTCGTTAAGACATCCGTTCGATATGGGGAAATATGGAACGGATGGCAAAGCTCTCCTAAAATATAATACACTGCAAGAAAGGCAATTCGTACTGCTCATGCGAATTGCCTTTCTTGTTTGATTTACGCATACAAAAAGGGCTTCAGGAATAGCGAAAATCCTGAAGCCCCTACCTGTTCGCATGGAGCAAAATCAACAGCAACAAGAGTTCTGATGTCCATCCTCAACCACCAAAATAACCAATCTCCCCTACCTGGGAATCCTGATTATCTCGGTTACGCATGATCCGTTGGAACAAACCACGGTAGTACAGCTTGAAGAATTCCTTCATGGGCCCCTCCTGAATGGCAGCATCTGCCTGTTCCAGCTCTTGCAGCGTATACTGATGCGGATGATGCATAACGTCTATTGCATGATGTAAATCTTCCATTCTGATGCCCTCCATACAGAACCAACGCTCACTCTTATTATATCCATTCAAGAAAAACGGACAAAATCCTTCTACGCTAAAAAATATTTTTTTCCTTCAATTCGCAGAACACCCTCATCCTGCATCAGGCCCAGTTCGCGGGACAGCGCGCTGCGGTTCACCCCCAGAAACTCGGCGATGGAAGTATTGGTCTGTTTCACCAGCACCGAACCATCCGGCTGCCGGGGCATTTCCCGCAGAAAGATGCCAATGCGATCCCGGAGCTTCTTCTGGCTCAGGATGCGGATTTTCCGATTCTGGTAGACGTTTTGCCAGGCCAGCGTCTGAATGAGATTCAAGGCCAGCCGACAGGCAATGCCCGTCAGCTGGCCTTTTTCCTCCTGTATGGTGGTAATATTCAGCAGCAACAGGCAGCTATCCTGCAGCGTCTCGATTTGGATGGGACTGCTGGCAGGCTGTACACAGGCCAGGGCCTCGCCAAAGAACTGGCCCGCCCCAAATCGGCTGACTGCAATCTTGGCATCATTCTCATTGAGGAATGAGCCCTCCACCCGGCCTTTCAGCACAATGGCTGCATGGCGAAATGGTTCCCCCAACTGTTGGACCAGTTCATGCTTGGCCAAATTCACCGCCTTGGCTTGCAGAAATTCCAGAGCTGCCGGATAATCCGCTATAGAAATGCCTGCAAACAAGGGACAGGCCATCAAAACCTTTTCATTTTGTCTGCAAAGCTCTTTCAACGTCATCCTGCTGCTCCTTCATATGCTGTACCTTGAGCTGCTGCCCTAATCCACTAGGGTCAACCTAAGAAAATCATGCGTTCAATATCGCCATACTGGAGTTTTTCACTGGCATCTGCCGGATTTCCCTGGAGAATATCCTCCTCCACCGCTTTTTTATCGGATACGTTTACCCGTCCAGCATTGACCTCGTCTTTGACTCGCTGAAGCAAAGCCTTTCTACCGGCAGCAGAATCAGCAAAAACTTCATTGTTGTAACGCGGGTTCATGGAAACGGCATCTTTGTCGTCGTTGCAATTGAAAAAGATATAGACATGTTTCTTTTTCGCTGTTGTCTTTTTGACGGTCTTTGTGGTCGTCCCCTTCACGGCTTTAGCCGCAACAGCCGTTACAGCTGCCTCTGCCACCTTGCTGGCGACACTCTTGGCCGCTTTCCTGGCAACCGTAGTTGCCGTTTTCTTTCCTGCAGTTGTTTTCTTTGTCGTAGCCAAATAGAAATCCTCCCCAAAAATTCACTATTTTACACTTTCCCAGAAAAATTTTACCATAAATTGCATCCTATTGCAAAAAAAGACCGCCGGCTTTTCCTCCGGCGATCCCTTTGCGGAATGACTTGCTGCAGGGGTTCTCCCTACGCTTTTTATCTTACCCCGTTGACTGGTCAAAGACAACCAGCAGCGGGAAATTTTTCGGCGAAAAATCAGCCCTTGCTGATTTTCTTATCCAGTTCCTTGTAGAAGGCGGTAACCAATTTCGTGTAAGTTCGCTGCAAATCGGTGCTGTAATCATCCACGCGGGTATCATCCCGGGAAAAGATGGCCTGATTGGTTTTAGCATCATAGACGTCAAAGCGCAGACGAACATTGCTGGTATGGATAATCTCCTCCGGCACGTAGACCTGATAGGGAACCTCATAGCTTAGCGTGCGCTTTTGGCCCTTTTCCGTATAACGGATATGTTCGGTCCGATAGCGGGTTTCCTGATGGGCCGGAATAACCCGCTGGATACTCTTGAAGGAATAGCCCTTATCGGTCCAGTCCTGGGGCTTGGCGGAAGCTATGGGCAGCAGCAGGATAAAGGCCAGCAGTGTCATGAGCAGGACATTGCACCAGGAAATTTTTGTGTAAAAGCATTCATCGTTAGACTCCTTTTTATTTCCACCGGCATTATTTCTGCATGTCATTGATGACCGGGAAAAAGATGCTGTTGGAACCGCTTTTATCCTCTTTGGCGCCTGCCAGAACTTCTGCAGGAATTGTCACATCCTGGGGCTCACCATAGCCCTGGCCATGGAAATTGATTTCCAACGTGCTGTTATTGATGATATCCAGCAGCTGTTTTTCTTCTTCCGGTTTCTGCTTGAGGCTCTTGATATAAGCGGTGGCCGCATTGCGGGCCTGAGCCGTCAGATTGACATGGAAATCCGTCAATTCGTGGCGTTTTTCATTGATGGTGATGGTATAGGTTACATCCCCCAGGTTGGCAAAAAGCTGATTGAGGGTATCGCGATTCGCAGCCTTGCCCGTGGTCTTGATGTCCATGATTTTGGTCAGATACTGATAGAGCTTGGTACCATCAGTGGTCACCAGATAGCTTTGTTCATTACCATTGCGCTCGCCCAGCTGGACGCTCTTGGTTACGGACATGAGGTCCTGGTCAAAGGCGTTATCCATGGTCTTGCCCAGTTTCTCCCCACCGGCTTTTTTCTGGGTAATCTTCTTGAGCCAGTTGCCATTGGTGTCCTGATAGTAAGTGCTGATCAAGTCCTTGGATTCGCGGACATAGAAGGCCATATTGATGTTATGGGTAGGAGCACCTGGTACCTCCAATTCCATCTTACAGGTTCCCTTGGCACCAAAATAGGGATCGGCATTGAAGACAAATTTTCCTTCATAGCCGCCGCTGGCCAACGGCGTGGAAAAATCCAGGTCAAAGGTCAGGTCACCCTGGTTGAAATCGATCAGGCTGGCATAGGCTTTTTCCAACTTGGCCCGGGCATCTTCCGGGGCCGTCATCTGAACAGCTGCCGGCATGGCAGTTGCTTCCGCCGCCAGGACTGAAGCCTGGGGGGATACACAGGATAAGGACAGCGCCAAACCAGCAGCTAAAATCAATTTGCGTTTTTTCATCTTTATGATCTCCTCTCGCCATTGCAATATCAACAAATAAATCCTGCTTTCACTTACGTTTGACTGCTTGATCTATTACAAGAAATATAGCGGCTAACCGAAATTATCCGCTTTTTTCTTTTTAATCCATTTCCATCAAAGCTGGATGCCTGCTAATTTCTTGGCTTCCATTTTGCCTACTTCACA
>NZ_JAILPX010000050.1 GCF_024699275.1 Selenomonas sp. | reverse complement strand
TAAATCAGCCGTAATCCCTGTCCAACTGGCATGGATTGCGGCTGATTTTCTTTTGCATGCTTAACGCAATGTCGCTTTTAGAAATACAAAAGTATATCTTTATAATAAAATACTTTACAAATCACTGTAAAGGTGTATAATGTTCTTATCAAGAATTAGAGGTGATGTATATGAACGAGAAAAACAGCAAGGACAGCAGCTTTTCCGGCCAGCTTGGCTTCGTGCTAGCGGCAGCCGCCTCCGCCGTAGGCGTGGGTAATCTTTGGCGCTTCCCGTATTTTGCCGCGAAGGATGGCGGCGGAATTTTCCTGCTGACGTATTTGATTCTGCTTGTGACCTTTGGTTACGCACTTCTGTCTTCGGACTTGGCTATCGGCCGTAAGACACAGCTCAGTTCCATCAAGGCTTATGGAGCCATGAAACCGGGCTGGAAATTCCTGGGTATCCTGACCTTTTTCGTACCGGCAATCATTATGACGTATTATGCGGTTATCGGGGGCTGGATTACCAAGTACGCAGTGACGTTCCTGACGGGAGCCGGCGCTGCGGCAGCTCAGGACAATTACTTCGTGGGCTTCATCACGAATCCTGTGGAGTCCGGCATCTATGCCGCCATCTTTATGCTGGCGACGGCCTTTGTCGTTTACCGAGGGGTAGAGCGGGGAATTGAAGCCTCTTCGCGCATCATCATGCCGGTTCTGCTTGTCACGGTTATTTTGATTTCCCTGTACGTTTTGACGTTGGAAGTCCATGACGCAGATGGCACCGTCAGAACAGGTCTGCAGGGGCTGGCCATTTACTTCCTGCCAAACTTTGAAGGCATGACGCTTAGCAAGTACATCCAGATTGTGCTGGATGCCATGAGTCAGATGTTCTACTCGCTGTCGGTTGCCATGGGTATCATGATTACCTATGGTTCCTATGTCAAGAAGGAAGTAAATCTCAATCAGTCCGTATCGCAGATTGCTATTGTGGATACGGCAGTGGCTGTACTGGCCGGTATGATGATTATTCCCGCCATCTTTGCCTTCTCCGGTATGGAAGGTATGGCAGCAGGTCCGAAACTCATGTTCGTATCCCTGCCCAAGGTCTTTAACTCCCTTGGCATTGTGGGGATTATCATCGGGGCCGCTTTCTTCCTCATGGCGATCTTTGCCGCACTGACCAGCTGCATTTCCGTATTGGAAGCTATCGTGGCCAACTGCATGGAAATCTTCCATGCCGAGCGCAAGAAGGTAACACTGGTTGTCAGCACCTTCTATACGGTGGTTACGGTCATTATCGCACTGGGCTACAGCCTCTTCTATGTGGAAGTTGGTCTGCCTAACGGTTCCACCGGACAGCTTTTGGATATCATGGACTACATCAGCACCGCCTGCATGATGCCCATTATCGCATTCCTGTCCGCTATCCTCATCGGCTGGCTTGTGAAGCCGGAATGGATTATCGGCGAGATGGAAGCCGACGGCAGCACAATGCCGCGCAAAGGCCTCTATCGGGTGGTTATCCGCTATGTGGCGCCGGTTATCATGGTGATTCTGGCCCTGCAGGCTTTCGGTGTAATTAATTAAATATTGAATAGCAGGAAATTAAATTCCCCTTGGCGAAATTATATCATAATAAAAAGATATGATTAAGGACAAGGGGAATTTTTATGTGGACTTGGCTCAGTGACTATAATTACGATTTTGCATTAGCGACCATTCCAATCCAAGTTATTCTGATGATCGTTTATATTATGCGCCAGCAGCTGCCTACCCGGCAAAGCCGCAGCTTTATGCTGGTCATGGTCATGAATATCATCATGACGGTTATGGATATTATTTCCTGTGAACTGAACGAAGTATGGCAGGAATATCCGATTTCGCTCAGTTATGCACTGAATATTGCTTATTTTTTAGCCTTTATTATCCGCGGCTGGGGGCTATTTGACTATGCGGCTTCGGTGGTGGATGCAGCCTCCCGTTGGGGACGCAAGTTTACCCTGATTCTGGCCCTGCCCGCGTTATTTGTCTGCGGGCTTATTCTTTCCACGCCATGGGCCGGGACGATTTTTACCATGGACCCGGTGACAGGCTATCATAACCTCGGCTGGTATAATTCCATCTATTTCAGCACCTGGTTTTATATCATAGCTTCGGTACTCCTGATGCTTGTCTGCCGGAAAGATGTGGTGTTCAAGGCCAAGACAGGTATTTACATCTGTAATGTGATTCTGGCCGTGGGGATTATTTACCGGCATGCTTTTATGCATGTACTGGTTACCAGCTATTTCAGCCTGCTGGCGATCCTGATTATTTATCTTACCACACAGAATCCGGACTCCTTCCGGGACAGAGTGGTGGACGTGCTGAACAAAGCCGCTTTTACCGAAATGGTGATGGATTTTGTCCTGCATAAACGGCAGTTTTCCTGCTTTGGCGTCAGCATCAAGAATTATTCCGCCTATAAAACCGTGTATGGCTCGGAAACCATGTATAAGAGCCTGCGGGAAATCGGCCTTTGGCTTACCCACGAATTTCGCAGCTTCTATGTGTTCTATCTGGGCAACGGCCAGATGGTCATGCTGAATCATGATGCCGAATACAACAATATACAGGATCTGGCCATCAAAATTCAGGAGCGCTTCCATTATGCCTGGTCGGAAAACGGCGGTGCGCAGGTGCCGCTGCCCATCAATCTGGTGTTTATCTCCAAGGGCGTGCCCAAGAATTCCGTCCGCAGTGTGGAGTTGGGGCTGGAGCAGGCTTTTGTCGAAGCAGAACGGCGGGATAACACCATGGTTTATATGGCAGACGAAGCCTTGCTGACAAAACTGAAACGGCAGGAGCAGGTTCGCCTGCAGTTACGGAAGGCCCTGCGGGATAAGTCACTGGAAATTCACTTGCAGCCGCTGTACAATGTTCATACGGGAAAGCTTACCGCACTCGAGGCACTGGCCCGGCTACGGGATGAGCAGCTCGGCTTTATTCCACCGGCTGAGTTTATTCCTCTGGCAGAAACGGAAGGGGAAATCATGGAACTGGGGCGGCAGATTTTTGCCAAGACCTGCCAGTTTGTCAGCGAAACGGATTTGGATTCGCTCGGCATTGAATTTTTGACCGTCAATCTTTCCCCGGCACAGTGCATGAACTACAGCCTTGGGGATGAGCTGGAGCGCATTGCGATGCAGCACCGCATCTCCATGGATAAAATCCGGCTCGAAGTCACCGAGTCTGCCATTGGCGATATGGATTCGCTCTTAGAGCAGATGCGCCGTCTGAAAAACTGCGGTGTGGGCTTCCTGCTCGATGATTTTGGGGCGGGCAGTTCCAATCTCGTGCGCGTGATGAATCTGCCCTTTGCTATGGTAAAGATTGATATGCAGCTGGTCTGGTCGTATTTCCGCAGCGCCAGCAACATGCTCCTGCACATCGTCCGCATGTTCCAGGAGGATAAGATGACCATCATCATCGAAGGGGTGGAGGACAAGCATATGGCCCAACAGCTTGCCAAGATGGGCTGTGACTACGAGCAGGGCTACTATTTTTCCCGTCCTTTGCCGCCAGATGAACTGCTGGTATTCTTACAGGAACACCGCGATTATGACTGGCTGACGTAAAAAAATTCTGCAAAGCCTTTACAGCTGGGCGCAGGCGTGGTATACTCTAATAGTTAAATCTTAAAGTATTTTATGCTAAAGAGTGGGTGAAAGCCCACTCTTTACTCTTATGTTTTGAAAGCAAATCAGATGTATAGGGAGGTGGATGTATGGCAGCAAAGAATATTGAAGAATCCGTAGAACTTATGGTGCAGGAACTTCTAACCGGCCAGGACGTCATTGAACTGGTGGATGTGGAGTATGTCAAGGAGTACACGGACTACTATCTGCGTGTCTACATCGATAAAGAAGGCGGCATTGACATTGAGGATTGCCAGGAACTCAGCGAAAAGCTGGAGGTAATGCTGGATGAAAAGGATATCATTCCCGATGCCTATATTTTGGAGGTATCGTCGCCTGGTATTGACCGCGTGCTCAGAAAGCCCCGGGATTTGGAACGGGAGCAGGGCAAGGCCGTGGATGTGACACTCTATGCACCTATGGACGGCAAGAAGAACCTCACGGGGGTACTCACCGGCTTTGACGGTGAAAAGTTCACCCTCGATGATGAAATCACCATTGAACTAAGTAAGGCGGCACAGATTCGCCTGCATATTGATTTTTAAGGCTGAGTCACTTGGCCAGATATATTTGGGAGGATTAGAATTTTGGCAAGAAGAACTACGAAAGCGAAGGATAACGGGCAGGAGTTTCTGGAGACTCTGCGGGAATTGAGCCGGGAGCGTGGCATTGATGAGGAATTCTTATTTGAAGCCATTGAAGCTGCTCTGATTACGGCTTACAAGCGCAACTTCGGCTCTGCTCAGAATGTTCGCGTTACCCTGTCCCGGGATACGGGCACGTACCATGTGTATGCCGTTAAGACCGTGGTGGAGGAAGCTGCTGACGAAATTACGGAAATCTCGCTGGCACAGGCCCGCACCATTCGTCCGGAATACGAAGTGGGCGATGTCATCGAAATCGAAGTGACGCCGGCTAACTTTGGCCGCGTGGCTGCCCAGACAGCTAAGCAGGTGGTTGTACAGCGCATCCGCGAAGCAGAACGCGGCATGATTTACGAAGAATTCCAGAGCCGTGAAAGCGATATCCTGACGGGCCTCGTGCAGCGTGTGGAAAACCGCAACGTATTCATCGACTTGGGCAAGACGGAAGCTGTGCTGACGCCGGCCGAACAGATTCCGACGGAAACCTACAGCCATGGCGACCGCATCAAGGCCTTCATCGTGGAAGTCAAGAAGACCAACAAGGGCCCGCAGGTTGTGGTATCCCGTACCCATCCGGGCCTCTTAAAGCGCCTCTTTGAACTGGAAGTTCCCGAAATTCAGGAGGGCATCGTAGAAATCAAGTCCGTTGCGCGCGAACCGGGCAACCGTTCCAAGATTGCCGTCTGGTCCAAGGATGAATCCGTAGACCCCGTTGGTTCCTGCGTAGGCTACCGCGGTATGCGCGTACAGGCCATCGTTGACGAACTCGGCAGCGAGAAAATCGATATCGTAAAATGGAGCGAAGACCCGGCGAAGTTCATCGCTAATGCGCTGAGCCCGTCCAAGGTTGTGTCCGTGGCCGTTAACGAAGCTGAGAAGGTTTCCCGCGTAGTCGTTCCGGACTATCAGCTGTCCCTGGCCATCGGCAAGGAAGGCCAGAACGCCCGCCTCGCCGCTAAGCTCACGGGTTGGAAAATCGACATCAAGAGCGAAAGTCAGGCTGCTGATGAAGAACTGGACGAAAACATGAACGAAGTGGAAGTGGAGAGCGACGAAGCTTTCACCGCAGAGGGTGAATAAGGTGAAAACCAAGAAGATACCCCAGCGCATGTGCTTAGGCTGCCAGGAGAGCAAATCAAAACGGGAGCTTATCCGTATTGTGCGCAGTCCCGAAGGGGAATTTTCCGTGGATACCACGGGAAAAAAGCCCGGCCGGGGCGCCTATATATGTCCCAAAATGGAATGCTTTAATGCGGCCCGCAAGAGCAAGGGGCTGGAGCGTTCCTTCAAGAGTCCGATT